>NZ_SMTB01000044.1:0-22748 GCF_006864105.1 Acinetobacter sp. RF14B
CACCGGATAAGGTGCCGAGCTGTGGTCCCGGTCTGGAGTACTGGCTGGATACCCTGCCGATGAAGGCAGTATTGCAGCAGGTACTGAATGGTTCAGGGGAGTGTGCAGTGGTTGACTGGAGCTTTCTGGGGCAGTCCTTGCCGCTATGGTCACTGGTATTCTTCAGCGTATTATTACTGATTAGCCTGTGGCAGCTCTTGCGTAAATATCCGGCCAAGCCGCTAAAACGCCTGCGAGATCAATACTAAGCAATCTAAAAAGCCCTCATCAGAGGGCTTTTTTTCAGGTTAAGGCAATGCCTTCAATACTGTTCAGGTCGACCAGGTGCTGATAAATCTGGGTGCAATTCTCATCTTCCACACTTGGGTAAAACCAGCGTGCAATCTGTTCAGCCACCAAGGGATGGTATTGAATTTCAAAATGGTTCAGGCCATAGAAAATTGCCTTATGGGCATCTGGAACTTTCAGATCGTAGCGTGGATTTGGATGTTCTCCGAGCGCACTTTTGACGCTGACCAGATAGTCTCCAATCACATTACGGGTCTTGTTCTTGCGCTTTTCTAGTTCGATCGTTCCGGCCACCAGATAGGCATCGATATGTGAAGGAATCGGTGCCGGTTTGCGGTTGTCATCCATAAAGCCAATCCGTACCGGATTATGCTCCCAGTCATCATCGCGTACGCTGCCATAGCGCAAGTCCAGAATACCGTTGCTGCGAATATTGACGAGATGCCCGACAATTTTCACCAAAGGAAAATGTCCAAGTTTGTCTTGGAGGTTAAAACCGAAACGTTCCAGTACGGCCCCATGATGAGGGGAACCCAGACAGACCAGATTCTCGACCATGGGAATCCAGTCATGAACATTCTGCTTGCCATAAAACAGGGCACTTCGGGAGACCAGTCCCCCCATACTGTGGCCGATCAGATCAATGCTGGTAATCCCCGGATTACACTGGACAAGTTCCTGCAAGGTGTTGGCCAGACTGTGACCATTGGCAGAAATCCGTCGTCCGGTATTGTAGTGCAGATAGAGCATGGTATTGCGGTCACGTTGCGCCAGCAGTTTTTCACCAATTCCTTTATATTTGTGGTTGGACCAGTCCAGATGATTCATACAGAGTCCATGCACAAACAGGCTAATCCGTCCGGTCAGCTCACCTTGCTGTAAAGAACCATAATGATCATAAATGAGCATTGGCAGGGCCAGCGGATTCTGATGTTTTATCAAATAGTCACCAATAATACCGTTCAAGGCACTGACTAAAAAATGCAGGGTCGGAGTTAAAGGCCTATGATGCAATTTGGGAAAGTGTTCAATAATTTGACGCAAACCGGGTGCAATCAGAGTATTGCCATAATGAAAAATCATGTCATACGACGACTGGTATAGTCGGGCAATATAAGGGATATTTTGCAGGCTTTTGGCGTTCTGGTCACTAAGGCCAAACATGCTGAGTAAAATTTCACGCTGAATAGTTTTAATCAGTTCCTGGGCCACATCGTTCAGGCGCATGGTCACCAGCTGGGCCAGACCTTCCAGTACATCTGCCTGGCTGGGTGGCGTTCGATCCCATCGGCAGTAAGTTTCATGCAATGGTGTTAAACTGGGCATTTGCTTCTGTCCTTTTGATCAACCGTGTAGAGATCTCTTTCTTTTTAAAGTACTTCACGGTATAAATTCTTTTTCTGTAAAGAGTCTGAATCCTTTGCAATACTTTTAACATAGCGAGAATTACACAACATTCAGGGCTTTTTTGTCTGACAATTTAAGCAATTTCAGCTGAGAAAAATGCGAGGTATTTCACATTTTCCAGAGAAATTTCAATCATTGATCAATATGATTAAATACTGATGAATATTATTTATTTACATGGATTTCAGAGTGGAAGCCATTCCATTAAAGGACAGTTATTACTACAATTTTGTAAAAAATATCCTGAAATCACCATACATTTACCAGATTTAAATATGCCGCCCCAGGCTGCAGTTGAAAAGGTTTCGGAACTGATCCGCAGTTTGCCTCAGGTGGCACTGGTCGGCAGCAGTCTGGGCGGATTCTATGCGACATATCTAGTCGCAAAACATGCGGTTCCGGCTGTACTGATTAACCCGGCAATGCGACCATGGCAGCTATTTCGTGAACTGTTTCAGGCGGAGTTGCCCTATCCTGTGCATCCGAATTGGAGTCTGGATGTGGCAGATCTGGCACAGCTGGAGCAACTGGCGCTAAATCCTGCCCAAGATGCAGACAAAATGCTGGTGCTGCTGCAACAAGGCGATGAAGTTTTGGATTATCGTGAAGCACATCGTTATTATAGTGCTGCCCGTCCTCCGGCCATGTTAATGACAGAAGCCCATGGCAATCACGGGATGGATGATTTTGCGGAGAAAATTCCGCTGCTTTTACAGTTTTTATCCGACTGCGTCAAAAAGGAAACCGAATAACGTGTCTCAATATACGGCTCAATCTCTTGAAGTTTTATCTGGTCTGGATCCGGTGCGCCGTCGCCCGGGCATGTATACCGATACCTCGCGTCCGAACCATCTGGCGCAGGAAGTGATTGACAATGCGGTAGATGAGGCATTGGCCGGATATGCCAACAAGGTCACGGTGACGGTATATAAGGATGGCTCGCTGTCTGTAGAAGATAATGGTCGCGGAATGCCCGTGGATATTCATCCGGAATATGGCCAAAGCGGGATTGAAATCATTATGACCAAACTGCATGCCGGCGGTAAATTCAGCACCGATAATTATCAGTTCTCTGGCGGCCTGCATGGCGTGGGTATCTCTGTCGTCAATGCCTTGTCCAGCCGGATTGAAGTGTCAGTTCAGCGTCAGGGCAACCTGTATAAAATGGCCTTCGAAAAGGGTGAACCGATTGGCCCGCTTGAAGTGCTGAAAGGCAAAGCGCCCAAACGTGCATCGGGTACTACGGTACAATTCTGGCCAGAAGAAAAATATTTTGATTCTCCTAAATTTGCCCTGAAAGCCTTAAAACATAATCTAAAGGCCAAGGCAGTGTTGGCCGCTGGTCTGCAAATTAACTATATTGACCAGATTAATAACGAAAAAATCACCTGGCAGTTTGAAAACGGTCTGGTGGACTACTTGATGGATGAGCTGGAAGACCGTGAAATTATTCCGGCACCGGCCTTTGTTGCAATGGGGGAGGCAGAACGTGCCAGTGCCGAATTTGCAATTTGCTGGAATGTCGAAGGGGGAGACAGTATTCAGGAATCATACGTTAACCTGATTCCAACCGCGCAAGGCGGTACGCATGTGAATGGTTTGCGTTCCGGAGTGACCGATGCCATGCGTGAGTTCTGTGAGCTGCGTAATTTGCTGCCGCGTAATATGAAACTGTCGGCGGAAGATGTCTGGGACGGCGTAAACTATATCCTGTCCTTAAAATTCCAGGAGCCCCAGTTTTCAGGTCAGACCAAAGAGCGTCTGTCCAGTCGTGAAGCTGCCGGCATTGTGCAGAATATTGCCAAAGATGCCTTTGCCTTGTGGTTGCACCAAAACTCGGATATTGCCCTGCAATTGGCAGAAATGGCAATTTCCAAAGCCGGGCGTCGTTTAAAAGCGGCAAAGAAAGTAGAGCGTAAAAAGATTGTTGCTGGTCCGACCTTGCCAGGCAAATTGTCGGATTGTGTCGGCCATGAGCTGGATCAGTCGGAACTGTTTATTGTGGAAGGGGATTCGGCGGGTGGTTCAGCCAAGCAGGCACGTGACAAGAATTTTCAGGCCATCATGCCCATTCGCGGAAAAATTCTGAACACCTGGGAAGTATCCTCAGATGAAGTTCTGGCATCGCAGGAAGTGCACAATATTGCTATCGCAATTGGGGTAGATCCTGGCTCTGATGACTTGTCTGAGCTGCGTTATGGCAAAATCTGTATTCTGGCGGATGCTGACTCGGATGGTCTGCACATTGCTACTTTGCTGTGCGCATTGTTCGTGAAACATTTCCCGGTACTGGTCGAAGAGGGGCATCTATATGTGGCGATGCCGCCACTGTTCCGGATTGATGATGGTAAAGATGTGCACTATGCTCTGGATGAAGAAGAGCTGGAGGGCATCTTGAAAAAGTGTAAAACCAAGAATCCGCAGATTACCCGATTTAAAGGTCTGGGCGAGATGAACGCCAGCCAGCTACGGGAAACGACTTTAGATCCAAATACCCGCCGTCTGGTACAGCTGGATCTGGATGATGTGCATGTCACCGCAAGTTTACTGGATAAACTGCTGGCCAAAAAACGTTCGGGTGACCGTAAAGACTGGTTAGAGCAAAAAGGTAATCTGGCAGATATTGTGGTTTAGGATGCTGGCTTGAAAGCAAAAAAACCTCATCCGGAGAGTTTCAGTCGATTAGTTGACTGAACTTCTCCAGTTAGGGGGGTATTGTACCCCAATATATTTTTTAAAAACTCGTCAGTTAAATTTTGGTATGTTCATCCCATAAAAAATAAATACCAAATTGTCCTGTTCTAAACTCTCCACCCATCGCTTTGCCTGCATCGGTAAGGAAATGTTTTCCATTTTCTGTCAGATTTAAATATCCTTTATTGACTAAATTTTCAAACAGATCAGGTGTTTTTAAACCAAGTTTTGCGGCCAGTTTTGCAGTGGTCAGTTTGGGATAACCGCTGCTTTCCTCAGTTCTGACTTCGCTCTCAGCAAGTGGTACTGGTTCCGTCTTAATTTCATCTAGAGTAATCCGTACTTCATCACTAATACGAATAATACGTTGAGCTTCCTCATAAGCATCTTTAAAGACCTCTTGATCTTCATCTTTACGTACCAGAATCCCCATTTCATTATTATTGACCTGACTAAACTCATAGAGGTTCAAACTTGAAATAATACATTCTGATTCATTGATATAGCATTTTGCATGGAGATTTTTACAAAAGCTTAAACGTACATAATCCAGTTTTTGCAGCCATTTAATTTCATCGGGATGCAAATCACTTTTACCATAGATAATGCGAATATCAATTTTCAGCCGATCTTTATCCTCTAAGAGTTCTTTAATACGATCATTTAAACGCAAATAAGGGCTGATTAAAATTAAACGCTCTTTGGCATTTTTAATTAATTCTTCTAAAAAGAAATTCGTTGCACTGGTATTTAAAAACTTGGCCATGGACTCCCCTGATTATACTCAAATATTTATTTTGTATATTAAAATACAAAATAAAAGAAAAATTATTCTACTTTCAAATATACACCGCTGGCAGAGACATTATGCCCAAAGCCACACGCTGAATCTCCACTGTCTTGTTTTAAAATAAGCTGTTGCCCAGAGTGAGGATTAAAAGCAAAACTAAGCTCAATTTTACAGCCATCTTGCTGATAACGGGTCTGGGTGTGATGCCGTGGCATCATTGTTTTAAATTCACCTATATTGGGGCCATAAATCAGGCTGCCTAGACCCATATATAGACCATTAAATTGAATTTGATAAGATTGCTGATGGGGCTTTACCTCAATACTACTCCAGGCGCCAAAACCGGCATGGCGAACATATTTGCCTGTCAGACTGGAGTTTTTTTGAGGTGCAGGCAGCTGCTGCAGATTAAACTGGCTACTCTTGGCTTGAGGATAAATCGAAAACCAGGCTCGTGCCCACTGCGGCTTGGCCAGTTTGGCATAACTGAGTCCGACATTATTAAACGCCGTTGCAATGCTGCTTTCTGAAAAAGAAACACCACTTTCTGCGCTATGCATGTCACAGAATGCAGACCATGCCGCCTGTTGCTCAAATTGTTCAAGGGCTTTACTATATTGTTTCTGGTCATACAATCTCTTGCCCTTCGCTGCATAGTTTTTAACCTGGGCACATTCTGATCTGAGTTGAGTTTCAAAGCTGGAATCGGCAAAACTCAGGCCACTGAGAGAAAAGATACTCATGCAGATAAGCCATTTATTCATTGTGCTACTCAACTTGGTATTTATTTCAAATAAAACATAGCAGAAGTATCAAGTAAAGGCGGATTTTAAAATTTAGATTTTATACAGGCTTATTGAGTCTGAGCAGAAGAGATTTTTAAGTAATTCTAATCAGAAATGGTTGATCTCTGAATTTTTAATTGAATAGATTCAAGTTTACCAGGAAACATTAGGTAGTGTAACGCCGGTCTAACCGGATTTGGATCAAGTCAAAGCAGTTGCGGAGACCAGCACTTTAAAAAAACAGTTGATTTTTGCCATAAAAAAGCAGAACCCGGGTTCTGCTTTTTATGAGCTGCTTTTTTGGGGCTTAGAAGTGATATTTCACCAGCGCACTCACATTGTTTTCGTCTTGATCTTTAAGACCAAACTTATTGTTCCAAACAGAGTGTTCAATACCTACATATAAGCGTGTCTCTGGAGAAATGTGTTTGCCCGCATTCCATTTCCACTGTGTGGTCCAGTTGAGTTCACTCGCTTGAGCATCTTTTTCAGCAGTAGACCAGTCCAGGAAACCATCCACCAGGAAGTCTTCTGCTCCCAAGCTAAACGGTACGCCATAAGTGAAAGTCATTTGATAATCGTCTTTATTACCAAACACCTTTTCATTATTGGCACGATAAAAGTTTAAGCTTGCATATTGAAAATATGGAAGGTCAAGATCAAAACCTAAACCATACAGGAAGTTATCTGCATTGTCTGAGCCTTCCCACGTTGTGGAAATTAATACATCTTTCACAGGACCAAATGCAAGTTTCTGGCCACTTACTTCACTTAAACTTAAGCGTGGCGATAATTCAAAATAAGTGCTTTTAGCATCATCGCCCCCACGCATACGGTCCATAAAGAAAAACACATCTGCATATTTCACTTTAGCAGCGTATTCAACGGTTAGAGTGCTTTGCTGTTCGTCTACCGCTTCATAGTTTTCACCATAAAGACCGGTTACGCTAAAATCTTGCCAAACTGGTTTTGCTTGTGCCAAAGCAGCAGTTGAAGCCAAAGCACACAATGCCGCGATTTGTGTAAGTTTCATTTAAAATCTCTTCCCCCAAGAAAGCAGGTAAAGGATACAGATTAATAAGTAAAAATAAAGTTAAAATTGATCGATGACAGAAATATATTAAAAATCTTGCTTGGTCTCCTTGTGTGTTTTCTTATTACGGGTTCTTCAATACTTTCAAAAATAGGGACTAAATAGCTATGCTTAAAGAAATTTAAATGATCAGAAAATAGTAAGAGTCGGTTGAGCTGCTGCCAAAATTAAAGAAAATTTATATCCGTTTTGAATATTCTAGTTAAAGCATATTCAATAGTGAGTAATTGGCGGAGCGCAATAGAAGTGGGCA
Organism: Acinetobacter sp. RF14B; assembly: GCF_006864105.1. NCBI lineage: Bacteria > Pseudomonadati > Pseudomonadota > Gammaproteobacteria > Moraxellales > Moraxellaceae > Acinetobacter > Acinetobacter sp. RF14B. The sequence goes on from NZ_SMTB01000044.1 coordinate 7,311, forward strand.
CAGTCATCAGAAGCCATTTACCGCCTCTTTTCTATAATTAAAATCGGGATTTTCCCCCTGAGTTTGCCAAAAAATCTGGCTGATCCAAAGGCGAACATGTACCCTGATCAGATTAAACGGCGATGCTCTTCAGGCGGGAGATGAGAGGCACTGTGGTCAGTATTTCATCGGTTGAAGAGTAGGTGTCATCATTTTAGATGACATATAGCAGTGAAGAAAACCTGTTTCCGCTCTCAAAATGGGCGGTGCTCCTCCCTCGTACTGAACTCGAAACCGAAGGGGGGAAAACCAGCAATTAAAGCATACATGTTTATTGCTTCTATAGCGGAGGCCATCGTCACAACCCTATATGCTCCTAGGCTTAGAGAAAAAATATCAAAAGCGGGTAGCGGGGATCTACCGGATAATTCTCTGCATTTTCATCATCATTCGGAAGAAAATTTAGGCTGATTCTAAGTGGTCGGGATAAGCAATTTTCTCATTGGTCGAATCCAATCACGTGAATAAGATGGTGATGAACGAACTGGAAAGCGGCTTTATTTGACTAAGTAAGCACCTGTCACAATTAGTTATTCTTTTGCTAAAAAAACCAAAATAGCACTTGCATATTTTCTGGATAGAGCCGATATTCAAGGTATAAGGACATGATTCTGCAGACTCATAAAGGTGTTCATCCATTCAAAATGGAGGAGATATTCCAATCATTTGAAGAAGTGAAATGCGTTGCGATACAGCAAACCAGAAACGTGCCAAGATAAAAATTTTGCACTAAGAAAAGTTAAAAAGATTGAGGATGGTAATTTATGAATATCGAACTTCGTACAGATAAACACATTCAGAGTAGCGATCGTTTAATTAGTTATGTACGTGCAGAATTAAGTCAGGAATTCCAGCGCCACAGTGAGCGTATTACCCATTTTTCAGTCCATTTGAGTGATGAAAACGGTGCCAAAGGTGGTGATGACGATATCCGCTGCATGATCGAAGCACGTCCGGCAGGTCTAAAACCGGTGGTGGTGAATCATCGCGGTCATAATATTGATACCGCCATTCGTGGTGCCATTGACCGTTTAAAACGCAGTCTAGAGCATGTCATTGAGAAAAAAGATACCATACGTCCGGGTGCCCTAGAAATTAAAGAGATGGAAGACGAAGTCTGATCTGGAATCCTGAAAAAAAAGCCCTGCGGGGCTTTTTTTATATAAAATGAAAAATAGTTGGGGGAAAGACAACAAATTTTGCTTTCTTCGGCATAATAGGGAAAAACGAATTGAAGCGAGCTCCATCATGTTAACTGCGCAACAACAGCTTTTTGTGCAAGCCATCGAAGATTTAGATCTGGACCAGGTAACAAAACTCCTGGCGGATGGACTCAATCCGAATTTTATTGACCTTGAAAAAGGTCCAGTCATTTCGGTCTGGTCGGATGGACTGTTCAAATGGTGGGAAGACGTCTGTGAGGCTTATGAAGCAAATAGCCCGCTTTCACACGAAGAAAAACAGGCACGTCTGGATATTCATTTGCAGATTCTGGAAGCATTGATTCAGGCCAAAGTCAATTTACACCTGTGGGATGCTGAAGAAATTTATGGACCGCTCTGGGACGCAGCGAGTGCCGCCTGTGTTCCTGCAGTACAGCGCCTGCTGGATGAACAGGTCAATCCAAATACCAAAGATGAAGATGGGCAGACCATTTTGACCTCTATTAGCGATTTATTCTTTGATTGTGATTTCGATGAAATTAACTGGTCAGAGGCCCTTGAAGAAGAAAAACAGACTCTGCAACTGTTGCGTGACCACGGCGCAAAAATGACCAAAGAACTGAATTAAATTTGAATAAAGAGCCTAACCAGATGAAGACAACATTAACAACCTTGGGTTTCATTGCGCTGACCAGTGTCAGTGCCCAGCTTTTTGCTGAAGTCGAATTTGATCGTCCGGGTGAAGGTATGGGAGCCGGCACTGTTGCTGTGGGGCAGCTGGCATGGGAGCAGGGTTTGCCAACGCTGAACTATCGCGAGTCAATGGTGGAAGGAAGCAAGCTTAAAGAAACCACTTTAAATGCCGATATATTATTGCGTACAGGTTTAACCGATAGCCTGGAATTGCGTTTGGGCTGGGATGGACCGGCATGGAGCCAGCAGAAATGGAACGGACACACTGAAGAAAATGATGGGCTGGGAGATGTCAGCATTGGCCTGAAAAAAGCCATTGATCTGGACGATGACAAACTGAGCATGGCCGTGATGGCTGAAGCGCTTATTGCGACCGGCAATAAGGGGTTTAGCAATGAAGAAGATATGTATAGCCTGAGCTCGGCGGTGGCCTATCAATATAGTGATCTGGTCTCGACCTCTATCACCATGCGTTATGAATGGCAGGACTCAAACTGGGCTATTAGCGCAATTCCATCTGTAGATTATCAGTTTACGGATCGCTGGTCGGGTTATTCGGAATTGATTTATCGTAAGGCTGAAAGCCAAGCCAATGAATATGCACTCGGCACGGGCGTAATGTATGCCCTCAACGATCGGGTCCAGCTGGATGCCAGTGTGGGGGTAGATCTGGACGGGCAGGAAAACAGTTACTTCTCCGGTCTGGGTGTATCCTTTCTCTTTTGATCTATCGCACTCGGTATGATGCAACTTTCAGTAGTTCAGAAATGGAGCGCTTTATGTGCGCCTTTCCTGTTAGGCAGTGTACTGTTCAGTATGGCAGCTCAGGCCGAAACGGCGTTACTGTCACCTGAACAGGCCTTTCCTCTGAGTGTAGTCTCGGACAGTGCTGAGCAGGCGGAACTCAGCTGGGATATTCCTGAACACTATTATCTGTATCAGCACAAGATTGAAGTCCGACAGGGCAATCAGCCGCTAACATTGGAACTGCCACCCGCTGAAGAGATCTATGATGACAACTATGGGTATACCCAGGTTTATTATCAGCAGTTGAAATTTCAGATCCCGACTCAGTCCGGCCAGTCTTATCAGGTCAGCTGGCAAGGCTGTGCCCAGGATCGGCTGTGTTATCCACCGCAAACCGTGCAGTTTAAAACCAATCTTTCCGGTCTGGTGCAATATGACACCGCAGCTTCCCGGAACACACGTCTATTAGATTTAAACAGCTCTACAGCTGCCCAGAATCGTCTGCTTGATACTCTGGCTGATACTCAGCTACAACGCTCAGACCAATCTGATCCAGATATCGAAGAAGCTATAACCGCCCAAGACCAGAAGTGGTCAGTGCGTCTGGCAGAAAGCTCCTGGGCCTATGGTTTGCTGCTGTTTTTCGGTTTAGGGCTTTTACTGGCCTTTACCCCGTGTTCGTTGCCTATGCTCCCGATCCTGACCTCGTTGTTGGTCCGTGATAGCAAAGGCTTAAAAGCATGGATGATTGCCTTAACCTTTGTGGTTAGTATGGCCACCGTCTATGCTGTATTAGGTTTAATTGCCTCATCGGCCGGGCTGAACTTCCAACGCTGGCTACAGCAGCCGGGTACCCTGATTGCTTTTAGTGCTCTATTTGTGCTGTTTGCCCTAAACCTGTTTGGCCTGTTTGAAATTAAACTTCCGCAGCGCCTGATTCAGCGTCTGGATCAGGTTCAGGCCATGCAGCAGGGAGGGAACCTGATCAGTGCCGCAGTCATGGGCATTATCTCCGCCTTGCTGGTGGGGCCGTGTATGACAGCACCCCTGGCAGGAGCATTGCTGTTCATTTCCCAGACCCAGAGTCAATGGCAGGGTGCCTTGTTACTCTTTGGTCTCGGATTCGGTATGGGGACACCCTTACTGCTGGCCAGTATTCTGGGGGCCCGGATATTACCGCGTGCCGGACACTGGATGAATCAGATCAAGGTGCTATTTGCCTTTATCATGCTGGGGCTGGCGCTGTATTTTATACGCCCGCTGATTTCTGAAGCTATGTTGCAGGGGGTGTCACTGGGCTTAGGCATGGCCTTTATTGTCTATGTGCTGTGCCGTATTTTCTGGCAGCGTACTGGCCTGAGATGGTTATATATTTTGTGTCTAGTCGTCGTGCTGCCTTATCTGGCATATAGCCAATATCAACAGAGCCAGCGTTTTTTTGTTAAGCAGAGTCATAGCACTGCCACGTGGCAGGTGGCCAAAACAGCTGCCGAATTTGAATCCTTGTTAAAACAGATACCGCATGGCCAAAAGGTCATTATTGATGTCTATGCCGACTGGTGTGTGGCCTGTCAGCCGATCGAGCAGCGTGTTTTAAAATCAGCCACGGTACAGCAGGCACTGGCACCGTACGTGCTGATCAAACTCGATTTAAGCCAATATGATGCAGCCCATCAGTCGTTGTTTAATCAGTGGGAAATTCTGGGGCCACCGACCTATTTGTTTCTGGATGGCCAGCAGCAGGAAATCCGTGGTTTGCGTTTAACCGGGGCATTTAATGAAGCGGAATTATTGGCTCAGCTGAAACGTCTGGCACAATTCCATTAACCTGCTGGATTACCGTGTTAAGAATATAGCTCAAGTTCGGGTTGGGTCGATGTAATATAGGCTCTGACCTGATTCCGGCCTCTGGCTTTGGCCTGATACAGTGCCCGATCAGCCTGGCTGAGTAGCTGCTGCGGGCGCAATTCTGCTTGAGAAATCGCAATACCAAAACTGGCCGTGACAGGAATTTTGGTACCCTCATCACTTTGAATCTCAAGCTGCTGAATAGCAAGACGGCAACGTTCTGCAATCTGTTGCGCCATTTCAATATTGGTATCTTTAAGTACCAAAATAAACTCTTCACCACCAAAACGGCCTCCAACATCACTTTTACGTAATTGCTGGCTCAGTACGGCACTGACCTTTATCAGGGTTTCATCACCTTTGTGGTGACCATATTGATCATTAATTTTTTTAAAATGGTCCAAGTCCAGCAGGACCAAGGCATAGCTTAAACAGGCGCTATGATTTAATTTTTCCAGACATTGATTGATACTGCGCCGGTTAAACAGACTGGTTAAGGGATCAAGTTGGCTCAGGTGCTGAATCAGCCGTTCACGGTGCCGCCATTGGCTAAGCAGGATTTCAAACAGCATGGTGCAGATGGCCAGAATGGGTAACATAAAATACAGCATGGAGCCCAGCCAAAAGCCATTATCAAAAAACTTGCCCTGTATATTGAACAGGGGCGAATAGGGAATTTGATGACGAAAGCTCAGATAGGTGCAAACTGCCAGAAACAGAAATGCCGGTATCAATATGCTATAGATCAGGGCGCGATGAAACAGTACCAGACCCACTGTCATCAGGCACACACAGGCTAGGGTCGAAACCGGACTCATGACCCCCACCACATAAGCATCCCGGCAGAGGGAGATGACAAAAACACCGACCGTCAGATGAGGCAGATAGCGTTCAGCGCGCGCATGACCTTGCCACTTATAACAAGGATAGATCAGGGCGAGCAAAATCAGTAAAAAACTGCTGTCAAGGATGAGCTGTAAACGAATTAGTTTAATCTGTACATATTGCCAATATTCAGGATGAAACAGCACAAACAGGTCCCAACTAAGCCAGCTCAGATGGACAATGCAGCCCAGTACCAGCATCAAGATACATTTTTTTAAAATCCCCCAATTGATGACGACTTCATCTTCGATCAGATATTTTTTGATTCTCAGCCGCAGGATTTTTGCTAATAATCCTCTTATCTGCTTCATCTATTTCGCCTTAAACTTTATCGTTATTATGAAAGCGCTTTACTTTTTAGCATGGATATCTTTATAAAACTGACTATAACATAACTTAAAATTGATTAAAAAATTCCTGTTTTACCACAGAAAAGATAAAGCCACATTTGTCTGTATAGGCTTTTTGTTCCGTATTTGGAATGTTCTGTTTTATGGGCTGGGATTATCTCATTGTTGAAAAATCATTAAACTATGCCTATTTCTAGACAGACCAATTCATACAGGCAAAATAGATGCAAGTTTTACATATTGATTCAAGTATTTTAGGTGATGCTTCAATTTCCCGTCAGTTGAGTCAGGCCATTGTGAGCCAGTTGCAACAAAAGCATAAAGACACCTTACAGGTAGAGTATCTAGATCTGGCGACACAACCGATTCCTCATCTGACTGCCGAGATTCTGATGGGACAGGATGCAGAACAGGCGGCTCTGGGGGAAGCGATTTTGCAGCAGTATTTGCGTGCGGATATTATCGTGGTGGGAGCGGCAATGTATAATTTTGGCCTGCCTTCTACTTTAAAAGCCTGGATCGACCGTATCAGTGTGGCTGGGCGTAGTTTTAAATATACTGAAAATGGCCCGATTGGTTTGGCGGGTGACAAGAAAGTCTATATTGCCAGCAGCCGTGGGGGGATCTATGGTGAACAGAGTCCGGTTGACTTTCAGGAAGCATTCCTGAAAACCGTGTTTAATTTTACCGGGGTGAGTGATATTCAGGTGATTCGTGCCGAAGGCGTGAATATGGGCGATGCAAGCAAGCAGCAAGCTCTGGAGACTGCACACCAGATGATCAGCGCGCTCTAAGGCAGAAAATTGAAAAGGTCAGCCTGGGCTGACCTTTTTTATATCAGGATCTAAGAGCCTAGTCCTGATCCAGACGATGTGCAAAGTCTGCCAAGTCAGCCAGAGATTGTCGGGCTTCATCAAACCAGGCGCTAAACATCTGGAAGTTATGCCACATGCCCGTATAGATTTTAAACTCCACCTCGACATGGGCCTGCTCGGCCTTTTCTTTGAAACGGGTGGCGTCATCCAGCAAAATTTCCTTAGAACCGACCTGAATATGGATAGGAGGTAATCCGCTCAGCTCGGTAAAGTAAGGAGAAACGCCGGGATCACCTCGGTCTATGGCGCTGGGCACATAATATTCGATCCCGGTTTTAAGCGTTTCGATTGACAGCAAGGCATCATGTTTCTGGTTATACCGTAAAGATTCACTGCTTAGAGTCAAATCCAGCAGTGGAGAAAGCAGAATCAGTCCACTAACCTGCGGGCGATCTTCCTGTTTGATTTTTAAAGCGAGGGCCAAGGCCAGATTGGCGCCACACGAGTCACCGGACAGAATAATATCTTTGGGCTGAATTCCCTGATCAAGCAACAGGTTGTAAACATCATATAGCGCCTCAAGCGGCTCCGGATACGCCGACTCCGGTGCAAGCGGATAGTTCACATGCAAGACCTGCATCTGGGTACGGGCTGCAATCTGGGTCATAAAGGCCCGGTGGGTATTGAGTGAACCTAAATAGAATGCTCCTCCATGAATATGAAAAATCATCTGGGTCGATTGTTGCTGGGGTTTGATCTCTTCAGCACGTAAACCGGCCAGACGCAAGGAACGAATTTGTACAGACGGGTCTTGCGGGAACAGTTTGCATAGCTGTTCCAAGGCGATACGCAGCGAGCTAGGAGGAAGGTTCAGACGACTTGGCGCACGAATGGCGGCTTTTAAAAAACTTTCTGTAATGAGTTGTTTCGTGAGGGGACTCATCTTCATTATCCTTCCATATTTTTATGCTTTTATTCAAAATGAGATTATTTACCAACCTGATTTACAAGGTTACACTAAATAGTCACACGTAAAAATTGTAAAATTGTTGTGTCTTTTTAATACTAAATTGGTCTATCAACAGACTAGGGAAATGAAAAAAAATGAAAAAAATCGCGCTAACCTTAGGATTACTTGGCTTATCGGTATTGGCAAATGCCGCAGATCCTCTGAATGGTACCGTTTGGAAAACGATTGATGACAAAACTAAACAGCCAAAAGCCATGGTGAAGTTTACTGAACAGAAGAATGGTACTTTATCTGCCAGTATTCAATCGGTGTTGACTCCGGGTGAAGAGAATGCCTGTACAAAATGTGAAGGGCCTTATCATAACAAGTCATTAAAAGGCTTGACCATTGTGAAAGGTCTGAAAAATGTGGGTGGCACCAGCTATGAAGGTGGTTCTATTCTGGACCCACAATCTGGCAAAACCTATAAGCTAAAAGGCAATCTGGCGGAGGGCGGCAAGAAGCTGGAACTGCGTGGCTTTATGGGGATTTCTGCTTTGGGTCGTAACCAGACCTGGATTCGTGCAAACTAATCCATCCTGTATATGCAAAAAGCCTGACATCTGTCAGGCTTTTTTATATGCTGATTAATCCTGTTTTTCTTCAACTAGAGCGCGATAAGCAGCTTCGTCAAATCCGGCGATAAAGCCATCAGCAGTCTGTAAAATTGGTCTTTTAATTAAGCTGGTATGCGTGGTTAAGGCTTGCACCAGATGATCTTCACTGGCCAGTGCCGTTTGCTGCTCTTCTGCACTGAGTTTACGCCAGGTGGCGCCTTTTTTATTCAGCACCACGTCCTGACCGAGTGCATCCAACCAGCTTTTTACACATTCTGCAGCAATGCCCTGTTTTTTATAATCATGGAATTCATAGCTCAACCCCAGTTCATTGAGCAGATCAAAGGCTTTTTTCATTGAATTGCAGTTTTTAATACCATAAATTCTTAACATCATCATCACTCATTTAAAGTCTTGGACTAGCTTAACCAAATTTAGTCAAGCCGGCCATGGGGGGACTGCAAACAGGAGCATCCGTCTGGATAGGGAAATTTCGAATCGGGGCCAAGCTGTCATGAAACTGACATAAGGACGGGATAAAATTCTGGACAGAACAACAAGAAATAAAGTTTTAAATAAGAGAACAATCAGCGCATATATAAAAAAATTAAAACAACAATCAAGAATAAGAGTCACTATAATATGAGAAAACCCGCATCAATCATCCTGATTATGCGGGTCTCAGTATAACGTCCAATGTCACATCCATGAAAAACAAACTAAATTTGATGGTCTGTTTTATTTTCTTCCTACGGCTTCCTGTCCTTTATGTGTCATCCTGACATATCCCTGTGCCGTGCAGCTATCATGCTATGTTCTTAAACTCAAAGAAATCCAAGAAATACGTCATGGCATGTAAGCAATTCACCTTAATTGAGTAAACAATTGTTTACTCAATTCTCAAGCCTTTTTACAATTTGTAATCAATAATGACCGGTGCATGATCACTAAACCATTCATCTTTATAGACCCAGGCATTCACCGTACGGGTTTTCCAGTCCGGAGAACAGGCGTGGTAGTCAATCCGCCAGCCGACATTCTTGGCGCGGGCCTGACCACGATTCGACCACCAGGAATATAGCTCGGCTTCCTGGCGTACTTCACGGAAGGTATCTACATAGCCCAGTTCATCATAAATATGGTCCAGCCAGGCGCGTTCATGCGGTAAACAACCGGAAGATTTCTGGTTGCCCGACCAGTTTTTAATATCAATCCGTTTATGCACAATATTGTAATCCCCACAGACAATGACCGATTTATTTTCATCGCGCCATTGTTTCAGAATCTTTTGATATTCTTCTAAAAAGTGGTCTTTACGGGCCTGAGCTTCTTCACCCGATGAACCGGATGGCAGATAAAGCGAACAGATATATACAGTTTGTTCTAGGCCCAGATCGAATTCAGCGGTAATAAAACGGCCCTGTGAGTCTGCCAGTTCAAAACCCAGACCATCGGTGAGGGAGACGAAAGGCAGACGGCTATAAATGGCAGTGCCGGCATAGCCTGGACGCTCGGCTGGAAAGAGATGGGTGTACCAGCCTTCAGGCTTAAATTTATCGGTCCACTGAACATGGGTAATGCGGCTTTCCTGCATGCAAATCACATCGGCATCGGACTTTTCCATCCATTCCAGCAAACCCTTGCTTACAGAGGAACGTAAGCCGTTGACGTTAATTGAAACGACACGAAGAATTTTTTGATCACTTGGATAGCTACTCTTTGGTATCATGCGCAAGTCTTACCTTAATTAATGGATTCAGGAGCACCTCATGTCAACGCCAGCTCAGTTTAACCCGCAAGCTTTTATCGAACTCGCATTATCACGTGGTGTGCTTAAATTTGGTGAGTTTACTTTAAAATCGGGTCGTGTGAGCCCTTATTTTTTTAATGCCGGCTTGTTAAATGATGGCGAAGCCTTGTCTCTCTTGGCATCGGGCTATGCAGCCAAGCTGATGCAGTGTGAACAGGTCGAAGTGGTTTTTGGTCCGGCATATAAAGGTATTCCATTTGTTGCTGCAACTGCGGTCGCACTGTCGCAAAATCATGGTGTGAGTATACCTTGGGGTTTTAACCGTAAAGAAGCTAAAGATCACGGTGAAGGTGGCGTATTGGTCGGAGCTTCGGTTGAAGGTAAAAAAGTCTGGATTATTGATGATGTGATTACTGCCGGAACTGCGATCCGTGAAGTAGTCACTATTCTGAAAAATGCTGGTGCACAAATTGCCGGGGTACTGGTTGCGTTAGATCGTCAGGAAAAAGGTCAGGGCGAACTTTCTGCAATCCAAGAAGTACAGAAAGAACTTGAGATTCCAGTACATGCACTGATCACCATGAAAGACTTGATGGATTATCTGGATGGCAAAGGCGAGCAGGAAGCACTGGCAAAAATGGAAGCCTATCGCGTTAAATACGGTATTTAAACCGGTATAGCTAACAGTGGATAAGGAAGCTCAGGCTTCCTTTTTTATGACTTTAAAGCAGCCAGAACGCCTGATTGTCTCACTATCCATGAAAACCTAGACAATTTCGCTGGCCAAAAAAATCGTATCTGTCGACTTGATTGGCATACTCTGAGCAAAAAAGAGTTAAGGAGAATTATCATTTTAAATGGGGGCATCGGATAAAAACATGGACTATTTATAGCTTTTTATTGGTTTAACTGTAGAGACCCTCTTTCTTTTAATTTCTTTAGTCAACCCAAAAGCTGAACCGCTTCAACAGATAGTCGCTTATCTCCGGCCGTTACTCCAACAGTACCCGTTCGTCCAGGAAACAGGTCTTTAATTTGTTCCCACTGATTATCTCTTAATACATAGCGTTTACTCATAAAAGTATAGTGGGCACAAGGTGATTTTCTCAAGTTAATTGATGACACGCCTTAGTAAGAGAAAAGTGGACAGTTCTAGATCAGAGAGCAGGTGATGAGTTCTTTGGCTTTTATGACCAAAAACTCGGTGAGATCGACCTTCTGAACTCACATCTCGAATTGTGAGCCAAGGCTTATAGCTATTTCCAAAACCCTGTCCTCGTCCTTCTTTAATCCATTTTTGAATTTTGAGTTCATGATTTTGTGTGTTCTTAAAATTAGCCATAAAAAAATCCACACAGCATGCTGTTTAGAGCATAGCTTGTGTGGGTTTTTTTAAGCAATTCAGTATTACACTTTATTACTCAGTATGAGACTTTATTACTTAGTATGAAACTTTATTAATCTCATACAATAACCAGCCTTGCTTCAATTCTGATTATTCTACAGTCACTGATTTTGCCAGGTTACGTGGTTGATCTACATCCGTACCCCGCAGGACGGCTACATGATAAGACAGCAACTGAACCGGAATGCTATAGACAATAGGGGCTAAAAGTGGATCTATTTCAGGAATATGCACCACATGCTGGCGTTCTTTGGCCTTGATGCCGCTATGCTCATCAGCAAAGACAAATAACTCGCCACCACGTGCCTGAACTTCTTCCATATTGGATTTTAATTTGTCCAGCATGTCATCCTGCGGTGCCAGAATGACCACAGGCATATCATTATCCACCAGTGCCAGCGGGCCATGTTTCAGTTCACCTGCTGCATAACCTTCTGCATGAATATAGGAAATTTCTTTCAGTTTCAACGCACCTTCAAGCGCGATCGGGAAATGCGTCCCACGGCCGAGGAACAGACAATGGTTTTTTTCTACAAACAGTTCAGACAGGCGCAGAATTTCATCATCATAACGCAGGGTGTCCAGAATCACTTTAGGAGTATGCCAGAGCCCGGTCGTAATCGCGGTAACCTGTTCCGTTGAAATCGTGTTTTTGACAGTACCGATTTTCAGTACCAGCAACATCAATGCAGTCAACTGGGTGGTAAAAGCTTTGGTCGATGCGACCCCAATTTCAGGTCCTGCCAGGGTCAGCAAGCTGTGCTCAGTTTCACGTACCATCGACGATGTAGCCACGTTACAGATGGTCATTGTGCTGATGTCTAAACCTTTGGCCTGAGCGCGTTTTTGCGTATCGCGTAAGGCCGCCAGGGTATCTGCGGTTTCACCGGACTGAGAAATACAGACATACAGGGTGTGGTTTACAATCACTGGCGTGCGGTAACGGAATTCACTGGCAATTTCAACCTGACAAGGCAGGCCGATCAGCTGCTCAAACCAGTATTTGGCAATCATACCGGCATGGTAGCTGGTCCCGCAGGCAATGATCTGAATCTGCTGGATCTTGGAAAAATCCTGCTCTGCACTAACCAGAAAGTCTTCACGCAGGGCATTTCCATTGAGTGCTTGGGAAATGGTTTGCTGGATGGCTTCAGGCTGCTCATAAATTTCTTTGAGCATATAGTGCTTGTATTCGCCTTTAGAGGCATTACTCACCGCAGCATCCAGTTCCTTCACCGGACGCTCAACCAGTTGACCATCCACAAACACTTCAATCGTGCTACGAGTCAAACGGGCAATATCCCCTTCTTCCAGGTAGATAAAGCGGTTGGTAATTGGCAGCAGGGCCAACTGGTCAGAACTGATAAAGTTTTCACCAATTCCAACCCCAATCACCAGTGGTGAGCCTTCACGCACCGTGATTAACTCATCCGGATGATCGGTATGAACAATACCCAGTGCATACGCGCCTTTTAGTTGTGGCACCACCTGTTTTACCGCTTCCAGTAAAATCGGGGTCGATTTCAGTGCATCATTGACCAGATGGGCAACGACTTCAGTGTCGGTCTGTGAAGTGAATACATAACCTAGAGCTTCAAGGTCATCTTTCAGCTCTTGATAGTTCTCGATAATGCCGTTATGTACCACGGCCACATTGCCGGAGATATGCGGATGGGCATTATTCTCAGTCGGCTTGCCATGTGTGGCCCAACGGGTATGGGCAATCCCGAGCGAACCAATAATCTGTGATTCATTGACTGCATTTTCAAGGTTGGCAACCTTGCCGACACGACGTTCACGTAGAACCTGATTCTGGTTAATCAGGGCTAAGCCGGCTGAGTCATAGCCACGGTATTCAAGACGTTTCAGGCCTTCAATTAAAATATTGGTAATGCTGCGTTCCGCAATGCCACCGACGATACCACACATAATATTTCCCCTTATTTCTTGATCTTTTGCGGACGTGGATAATTTTCTTTGGCAAATTGCTTGGAACGTTCCACCGCTAAACTGTTCTCTGCCACATCACGGGTAATGGTTGAGCCTGCACCGACAGTGGCACCGTTGCCAATCTGTACCGGAGCAACCAAGGAGCTGTTGGAACCAATAAAGGCATTATCTCCAATGATGGTTTTAAATTTATTGGCGCCGTCGTAGTTGCAGGTAATGGTACCGGCACCAATATTAGAACCACTGCCGATTTCGGCATCACCTAAGTAGGTGAAATGATTGGCCTTGGAACCTAGGCCAATACTTGAATTTTTGACTTCGACAAAGTTGCCAATATGTACGTCATTGGCCAGTTTCGCCCCTGGACGTAAACGTGCAAAGGGACCAATCTGTGCATCTTCACCGACAACAGCCTGATCAAATACGCTATATGGCTGTACTTTGGTGCCCGCAGCAATTTTGGTATTTTTAATCACACAGCCTGCACCAATTTCAACCTGGTCACCGAGTTCGCAATCACCTTCGATAATCACGTTGATATCAATTTTTACATCCTTGCCGACCGTCAAATGGCCGCGTAGGTCAAAACGATTGGGATCAATCAGATGAACACCTTGCTGCATCAGCTGCTTGGCTTGATACGCCTGGAACTGGCGCTCCAGGGCAGCCAGTTGTACGCGGTCATTGACGCCTTCGACTTCAAAAGCCAGCTCAGGTTCTACCGAGGCCACCTGCATGCCATCGGCCAGCGCCATCGCCACGATATCCGTCAGGTAATATTCGCCTTGTGCATTATCATTGCTTAAACGTGGCAGCCATTCATGCAATTTGGCATTGCTAACAGCATAAATCCCGGTATTGATTTCCTTAATTTGGCGCTGTGCGTCAGTCGCGTCTTTATGTTCAACAATCGCTTGAATCTGGCCATCTTTACGGACAATACGACCATAACCTGTTGCATCTGGCAAGGTTAAGGTTACCAGGCCAATGCCTGTCTCTTGGGTAGCATTCAGCAGGTTTTGCAAGGTAGCTGGCCTAATACAAGGCACATCACCAGAGAGAATCAGCGAAATGCCATCCTGTGGCAAGACCGGTAACGTCATTTGTACCGCATGACCGGTACCCAGCTGTTCCGCCTGTTCCACCCATTGGATAGCTTGATCTGCAAATGCAGTTTGGACACGATCACCGCCATGTCCATAAATGGTAATAATATTATTAGCATTCAGCTTTTTCGCCGTTTCGATCACATGACCAAGTAAGGGGCGTCCTGCAAGAGGTTGTAATACTTTGGGTAAATGAGAGCGCATACGCGTTCCTTTACCTGCAGCAAGAATAATGACAGTCGTTGACATGTTCTCATCCTAAATGTAGCTAGGCCATGGTAAAATAAAGATAAATCAGAATACAGAGAGCTGCCCAAAGGCCGGCAATAATATCATCCAGCATGATGCCGAATCCCCCGCCAACTTGGCGGTCAATGACCCGGATTGGCCAAGGTTTCCAGACATCAAACAAACGGAACAGGGCAAAGCCAACCAGAAGCCACAGCCAGTTCATCTGCCCCATATAGAGAACGGGTAGAAACGTGATGGATTGCCCAGCAAATTCGTCCCAGACAATCCGGCCATCATCATGTACACCCATCAGCTCAGCGGTTTTGCCACAGATATAGATGCCAATCAGTGACATGATCACCATGGCAAAAAGGCTATTTAAAAAACCCAGAGAGAGCCAGAACGGCACAAATAACAGCGCAAAAGCTGAGCCAAACGTCCCCGGCGCTTTCGGTGCCAGGCCAGAACCAAAGCCCACTCCACTAAATACAATCAATCGGTCCTTCCAGGACATCGCTTTAAAATTTATTGCAGGTTTATGCAAAATGTTGATACCCATTAAATTGAAGCAAATGATCTATGCCATTTTTTTCAAAAGTTAAACCGAGTGAAGAATGAACAGTGCCGATTATACTAATCGAAACATCAATTTGTTTTTGCAATAATTTTTCATAATTTTGCGGACTTATTGTAAAGCATAATTCATAATCATCGCCACCGGCGAGCGCATATTGCCATTTTTGCTCATCACGCAAGGCGTGCAGGGCAGGGCTGAGCGGGAGCTTATCCAGTGCCAGGGTTGCACCCACTTGAGAAGCTTGAAGAATATGTCCCAGATCTTGAGCCAGGCCATCCGAAACATCAATCATGCTATGTGCCAGGCCTTTTAA
>NZ_SMTB01000045.1:0-21917 GCF_006864105.1 Acinetobacter sp. RF14B
TACCTTCGCCCCGCTCGACTTGCATGTGTTAAGCCTGCCGCCAGCGTTCAATCTGAGCCATGATCAAACTCTTCAGTTTAAAATCAGTAGTGCCTAAAGGACACCAATCTTGGCTCATCAATTTTCTGACAAATTCTCTCAAATAAACTTCGAGTAATTTAAACCAATCAATCAATGATAATATTTCGATCAATCAACCAGTAAAAATCCACACAAGTTGTTCTTCATAATCTCTTAATGATCTTCTTGCTACTTCGTCAGCAGCAAGCCAGGTCGGCTATGTTACGCTTTCTTTGTAGAAAGTCAACCAGTAAATCCGATTATTTTTAAACTCATTCAAGACACCTAAACTCAACACCTTGTGCTAAATCCTTGTTTCCTAACAAGTTTTAATCTTCATCACTGCCGATGGATGTGCATTCTACAGTATTTCAGACACGACGCAACACCTTTTTTAAAACATTTGAAACGTGTGTTTATTTTATAAACCAATAAATTTATAAGTTACTGTTTTAAATATAAAAAATATCTTAATAAAAATGTTCGTTATTTTCTCTCCAAATACCTATAAATAATAAACAATTGAAAAATATAAAATTTATATCTTTTAAAATAGAAAAAGCAGGATTTTCCTCCTGCTTTTTGTTGAATTTTAAATCAAGTTAGAACTTCATACTGATTCTTGCCCAGTAATTACGTCCAATATTGTTAAATTGTTCTGTAGCAGATAGACCGACACCGGCATTTCCCATTTTATTTAAGTGTTCGGTATATGCACGATCTAAGACATTATCAATACCTACTGATACATCAACTCCATCAGCAAGGTGGTAGGTACCATTTAATGATAAAGTGCCAAAGCCCGCGCTTTTCTTATTGTCATAACCTACAATGTTGCCTTCACGCTCACTGATACGACTTTGACCATCAACAACACGCCAATAAGCCCCCAAGGTATAACGGTCTTGGATATAACGTAGATTCACCCGACCTTCTAAAGGTGCAATTTGTGGCAATGGCGTATTATTGGTGGTGTTTTCTCCCCATGCATACATGGCACTGATATCTGCTTGAACCACATCGGTAAACTGATAACCAATTCCTGCTTCTACACCTGCGATGACAGCATCGACATTTCTCGTTTCTGCTTTATCACTTGCATTGTATTTGGTCAAAATAAAATCTTGAATCAAAGCTGTATAGGCAGATGCCCAAGAATTGAAATGACCATGCGCATGTTGATAACCTAAATCGAGTTGTAAAGTTTTCTCAGTATCGATGTTTTTAAAGGTATTTGGATTGCCATTACCCAATTCAGGACTAAATAGTTCCCAATAATCTGGCATACGCTCGACATAACCTAAACCAATGTAAGTTTTGCCATCCTCATGTTCAGGATGAATATTCTCAAATCGCAAAAAAGCACTTGGTAAAAGTTGCTGACGTGATTGATTTTTTTGTACGGCATCGACATCCACCTGATCTAGGCGTAAGCCTGTGACTAACTTATTTTGATCGTTGAGTTGATAGCTCAATTCACCAAAACCACCATAAGATTGAAATTCCATATCGGTCAGAACAGGCTTAGTCAGATAAGAGCCTTGTTTATCTGTTTTGCGAATACCATGTTCATTATTTTGGGTATCTATACCTGTAATAAACTGTAATTTATCCCACTCATGTGTCACAGCCATACGTGCATTTAATGTTTTTCGCGTTACATTGGTTGCCATTTCCATCATAGGTTTGGCGCGTAAACTATAGTTATCCATGACATGATCATTAAAGTTATAGTTCACCTGTGCTTCAACTTTCTTCAAAGTCTCAGTGACATTGTTCTTTTCAACACGTAAGCCCACACTCTCACGTGCAAACTTTGAACCATCCATGCCACGACCTGCATACACGGCTTCACCATTGGCCTTACCACCTGTCAGTTCTACCCAGGTATCTTCATCCGGTGTCCAACCGAGTGCGATATCGGTATTCCAGCGCTCCCAGTCTGAAGGGACTGTGTTGCCATCGCCATCTTGATAACTATCCGATACTGAACGGTTAGCATTCAAACGGATATATTTTTTCTCGTCTCCTGCAGCAGCTTCAATATTATGGTCTAGACGGCCAAATGAACCCATTAAGACACTGGCTTGACCACGGTAGTTTTGATCGTCATCAAACTGTTCAGGTGTACGCTCAAAAATCACGGTTGCCGCTGAACCGGTATTGGCATATTGCACCGTTTGTGGGCCTTTAATGACAGAAATACGGTCATAACTTTCCGGTGAAATATAAGAGGTCGGTGAATCCATTCGACTCGGACAGGCGCCCAGGTTTTCGGTGCCATCGGTCAAGATTTTGATGCGTGAACCAAACATGCCACGGAAGGTCACATCGCCATTGGTCCCGGCTCCACTATTCACTGCACTAAAGCCGACAATGCTTTGCAGATAATCCGCACCATCGGTGGCTGGAATTGGTTGAATGGGCTGTTTAGGATCGGCACTGACTATCAGGCCATTGGCCTCATTACCCGCAGCGGAGGTCACCACAATAGGAGCCAGTGTGTGTAGCACTTTCGCCTCATCTGCAAATACCACACCTGAAGTACACGCAACAGCAATCGCAGCCGCAAGGGGCTGTAAATAAAATTTTGGCTGAGCCATTTTGTTTCTCACTTAAATCATAGATATAACTGTGCCTAAGTCAGTGAAGACCCGGCGTATCAAACAGGCTTTAAGTGAATGCTGGCGGAGCGCGGCCTTGAGGAATAAGAAAAAGTTGTTGAAGGACAAACCAGACATGTTTAAAGGCTTTTTCAAAAGCAATTAAACGGACCAGAATACGATCCAGAACTTCTTGCACTTCCAGCTCAGGCGGCAGGATCAGATTGCCGTAGACCGTACAGTACTGGCATTGATGACTCGGATCGTGGTGATCATGCCCAGCGCTCTGCTCTATCACAGAATGGGATTCAAGATGGGAAGAGTCGGCATGGCTTGCAGACGAATGCTGAGTTACCGGCGATAAAAGTGCGCGCGTAATGGTTTCACAGACCGGTGCAACCTGATATTGCTCCGGCAGCAAAGGCTGTAAAAAAACAGCAATCTGTAAAAAAACAGCCACTAGAGAAAGCAGCAGTCCACCACGCAATACCATGATTGGCTAGCCCTACAAAACAGCAGATACTGAAAATTTGCCTGGTAGAGTATAACAAAGCCCAATCAAAATTGGGCTAAATTTATTCAAAAGAGCTGGAACTTTAACGTTTTACCGCAACTTTGGCTTTTTCACGCTGGCGGGCTGCTTTCTCAATTTTTTCACGTGCACGCTGACGCTTTAATGGCGACAAATAGTCCACAAACAGCTTGCCATTTAAGTGATCCATTTCATGTTGAATACACACAGCGAGAAGTCCATCAGCTTCCATCTCAAATGCTTGACCTTCAAGATTAATTGCCTCGATTTTTACACGTGACGGACGCTCAACTTTATCGTATATTTGAGGAACTGACAGACAGCCTTCTTCATAAGGCTGGGTTTCTTCAGTTAGTGGTGTAATTTTGGGGTTAATAAACACCATCGGTTGATCTTTATCTTCAGACAGGTCCATCACAATCAGCTGAATATGACGATCGACTTGAGTCGCAGCAAGTCCAATACCTGGCGCTTCGTACATGGTCTCAAACATATCTGCAGCGAGCTGACGAATCTCATCAGTGACTTCTTCGACTGGTTGTGCAATGGTGCGAAGACGGGGGTCCGGGAAACTTAAAATAGGTAATAAGGCCATACTGCGTCCTCAACTATGCCATTGATCAAAAAACCAAATGAAGGGAATGCTTCATCAAAAAAATGTGTGTAAGATCGTTATTATAACGCAACTACAGACATAATTTTAGGAATTATGATAATGAAAAAGGTTTTGAAGGGCATGCCATTTTTTAGTGCCCCGGGGTTTAAAAAACATGTGCTCGTACTCGCAGTTTGTATGGGCTTGGGGCTAGGAACAATTCACACCGCTGGGGCAGCGCCTACACGTAACGTCAATCCACCGAGCCTAAAAGCCAATGCACCACAAGTCTATGTAGTGAAAAAAGGTGATACGCTGTGGGATATTTCCAAACGATTCCTAAAAAATCCTGTACGTTGGCCGGAAATTTGGGCCAGTAATAAGCACGTGAAAAATCCACACTGGATTTTCCCGGGTGACCGCCTGCTGATGTGTGATTATCAAGGCCGTCCAATTATTGGTAAAGATGAAGGTGATGGCTGTGCAGGCATTATCAGCCGTTATATCGGTAGCACCGCGTTGCAACCACAGGTTCGGGTAGAATCTTTAAATAATACCATTCCGGTGATTCCGCTTGAACATATCAAGCAATGGCTGGAACGTAGCACGATTATTGCCCCAGAATCTCTGACCAGAACCCCTTATATTCTGGGAACAGCAGACCAGCGCGTGCTGGCAGGCAAAGGCCAGAAAGTATATAGCCGCGGTAAAGGGATTGTGGCTGGTCAGCGTTATGGGGTGTATCGTGAAGCTGAACCTTATATGCTTACCGATGCTAAAGGGAATAAATACAATGCCGGCCAGGAGCTGATACAGGTCGCGTCAGCGATTGCGGTACGCAATGAAAATGACATCAGTACTCTTGAATTGACCGATACCTATACTGCTGAAGTGCGTCGCGGTGACCGTGTCCTGCCAGAATATGATCCGATGTTACCGACCCTGTTTTATCCAACCAATGCTGAAAATGTAACCTCTGGTGGCCAGATTGTACGTGTACTGGGTTCAATCGGTACAGCTGCACGACATAGTGTGGTCACGATTGACCGTGGTACCACGCATGGGTTACAGGCCGGCCATGTGCTGAGTGTGAACCAGAAAGGTGAAGTCGTGACCGACCCGAAAACCAAGGAACGTATTCAGTTACCAGGTGAGCGTATTGGCAATATCATGGTCTTCAAGGCATTTGATCAGCTGAGCTATGCTTATGTACTTGAAAGTGAGCTGCCAATCAAGGTTGGGGCAGCGGTTCAGCCTCCCCTACTGGATGAATAATTTATAGTACTTGAGAGATGCTGCTGAAAACAGCAGTGTCTCCCTCCTCCACATTTCATAATAATAAGAAGACAGGTAAAGGTCTCGACATGTTGAAGTCCTTCTCGGCTGCGCAACTGGACATGATCAGTTTATGGTATCTGGTCCAGCATTCTCTGCCCAGTTTTTATAAAATCCGGCAGCACTATTCTCATCTGGGCGATGCCCTGCATCCTGATCAGGCACCCATCTGGCAAGCCTTAGGCATTCATGCCAATCATGTACAGCGGCTGAAAGAGTTTCAGCTCGAAGCTTCACAACAAAAGTTTCAGCAAAGTTTGCAGAGCATTCAACGTGATAGTGACTTCATTCTGTTAGACAGTGATCCTCATTATCCGCAGCAGTTAAGCCCCTATAATGATCGTCCGCCGATTCTATTTGGCCAGGGTCGGCCAGATTGTTTGTTACAGGCACAGATTGCTCTGGTGGGCAGTCGCAAGCCCAGTGCGCATGGCCGTCAGGTCGCTTATGATTTTGCCAGTTATCTGAGCGAACAGGGTTTTTATATTAATAGCGGACTTGCACAAGGGATTGATGAAGCCGCCCATCGCGCCGGACTGCAACAGCAAGGCACCATTGCAGTAATGGGAACCGGCCTGGACCAGACTTATCCGGCCCAGCATCAGCAGCTGCGCCAGCAAATTATTACTGAAGGTGGAGCTGTCATTAGCGAATTTTTACCCAATACCCCGCCCTTACAACACCATTTCCCACGGCGCAACCGGATTGTCAGTGGGCTGAGTCTCGGCATTATCGTGGCAGAAGCCACCTTAAAAAGTGGCTCGCTCATTACGGCCAAACTGGCTGCGGAGCAAGGTAAAACAGTCTTTGCCATTCCGGGGCATATTTATAGTGAGCATCATCAGGGTTGTCATCAACTGATTCGTGAAGGAGCCATTTTAGTTGATCATCCCGAGCAGGTGATTGAAGATCTGGCCCTGCCGACCCAATGGCAAGCCCTGCAAAACTCCATCAAAAATGAAACAGCAGTACATGAGCCGTCTTACATTCCGCAACATCTGATCTCCCTGTATAACCAGCTGGACTGGGTTGGACAAGATCTGGACCATTTAAGCAGTCAGCTCAGGCAGGATGTGGCTACTCTTACCAGCCAACTGATGGAACTTGAGCTTTTGGGCTTTAGTACTCAGCAAGCCGGCATGTATCTGCGTTGTCGTGTACTTAAATAAGGTTCACAATAGGCCTTTGTCGTTTTTAGTAAGGTATTCACATGATCACCACCTCTGTTTCCGAAGCAGCGACCTGTCTCAAAGCTGGACAAGTTCTGGCATATCCTACAGAGGCTGTTTGGGGGCTGGGTTGCGACCCTTATAATGAGCAGGCATTTCACCAGATTTTAAAGCTGAAACAGCGCCCAGTTGAAAAAGGCGTTATTTTGTTGGCGGCGCATATTGCTCAGGTCGAACATCTGCTGGGGGAGTTGAGCGAGGAAATGCGTGAAAAGGTGATTGAATCTTGGAGTAATAACCGCCCAGCAGAACGTGCAATTACCTGGTTATTACCCGCCCATGATGACATTCCCACCTGGATTAAAGGCCAGCATCCCAAAGTAGCAGTACGGGTTACCAGTCATTCACTATGTGTCGCCCTCTGTCAGGCTTTTGGCGGCTTTATTGTCTCCACCAGTGCCAACCCTGCGGGTCTGGAACCCGCGCGCTCCCTACAAGATGCGATTGGCTATTTTCAGCAGGATTTAAATTATTTAAATGGTGACTTGGGCTTGAGTCAGGAACCAAGCAGGATCATTGATGCCGTTACCGGAGAAATCATTCGAGACTAAAGTCATGCCCAAGCTTTGAACTTTATCAAGACCGACTAAAGTTTTAAGACAAAAAAAAGCTCAACCATATAGGGATGGCTGAGCATAAAAAAGGATGTGTATAAATCACATCCAGAGGGTACAGAAAATCTCTGGGAGTCTGATAAAACAAGGATTTTTTTGCTTCATCATTCTCGATGGGCGTATTATGAGAGAAACGCTTTAGAACAACAAGTATATAAAAAATATCATCTAAGACATTTTAACTATTAATAAATAAAAAATTTTAACTTATATTAAAAATATCTTACTCTTTCTATTCTGTTTTTAAAATAAAGCTATATTTTTATTATTGATATAACCCTTCAAAATTACCAATTTAGCAATCAATTTCAATAAAAATTTACTTTTCGTTTGATTGAATTTCAACCAAACGATCTTTTGAGTCACACAAAACAGCTTAGGCCAACCTGATTTTAGGCTGATATTGCGCCAGTAAAATCCCCAGGAGAATAATAGCCCCGCCCATACTATGATAGATGGTCCAGCTTTCAGCCAGCCAGATACTGGCAATAATCGCGGTAAAAACGGGCATCAGGTTCATGAAAATACTGGTCCGGTTGGGACCAATCTGCTGTACAGCCAGCATCCAGACCAGAGGTGCAATCAGCGAAGGAAAAATACCCGCATACAGCACACTGCTCAAGTTGGCAGTATTCAAACTGTCCAGCCCCAACCAGGCAATAAAGGGTAAATGATAGATCAGCGCGAAACCGATCTGGATATACAGACTGATCAATAAAGGGATCTGTAATTGCCACTTCTTCAAAAACACCCCATAAAAGGCGTAGAAAAATACTGCAATCACCATCAGCAGGTCACCCCAATGGGCGCCATTTTGCCACAATGCAGTCAGGTCCCCCTGAGCCATCACATACATCAGACCACAAAACGATAAAATACCGCCGATAATGGCAAAATAATTCGGTATATCTTTCAGAATAAAAAGAGAAACCAGAATGGTAAATATCGGAATAAAGGCATTAATTAGCCCCATATTGGTGGCTGTGGTGTAATGTGCCGCGGTATAGGCCAAACCCTGATAAAGCACCATTCCAAATGCGCTCAATACCGCCAACTGTAACCAGTGTTGTCTAACAAGCTGACGTTGCTGCCAGACCTTACTTAACATAAATGGAGTCAGAATGAGAAAGGCAATCAGCCAGCGATAAAAACTGATACTGGCCGGAGAAATCAGGTCGGCTGCATAGCGTGTCACCACAATATTTAATGACCAGATCATGACAGCCAGCACCGGCAAGGCAAATGCCCATGTCGGATTACGCAGATCGCTTGACATTTTTCTCACCTCAACGTATTCAAGCTCTTATTGTTATGGAAGTCTGAAATAATTGAAATACTGAATTTCAGACATCTATACTGTATAGAGGACATCTCGACGGATATTCAGAATAATGCAAAAACCGAACTCTCCTACGCTTGATAGGCTGATTGAGATCAATCAGTTTTTTTATAAAAAAGATGAAGAGGTGGAACCCCATTCTTCCCTGTGGGGGGATTTTAATTTTAGTCTGGACGGTATTTTGGAGCTTCGTACTGAAAAACAGACCTTTCTGGCTCCTCCCAATTATGCCCTGTGGCTACCTCCGCAGACTGAGCATTGTTCTGTTGCGCTGGATCACGGTATCACCCATTTTATCTGCATCAGGATTCATCCCAGCTTATGTGAGCATCTTCCTCAGGACGTTACAACCTTCAGTATCCGGCCTTTTCTGTCTGTCTTGGTCAGGGAAATTCTGGCACACCCTCCCGCTGCCCATAAGATGTATGTGCATCTTTTGCAGGTGCTGTTCGACCAAATACTCCAAGCCGAAAGGTATGATGATTATTTACCGCAAAGCCAGCATCCGGTATTGCTTCCCGTCTTGCAGCAGCTTGCAGATCCGATGTTGTTTCAATATGGCTTACATACCCTGCTCAAGCGATTTAGCCTGAGCGAACGGCAGATTTTACGTTTAAGCCAGCAGGAACTTGGCCTGCCTATTTCTGAATGGCGTAACCGTGCCAAAATTATTTATGCCATTGGACAAATTCGCCAAGGTACTTCCATCAAACGGCTTGCCTATGAGCTGGGTTATCAGCATAGCTCTAGCTTTATCGCCTTTTTCAAACGCTATACCGGCCAGACTCCCTCACAGATGCGCTCCTTAAATTAAATAAATATATATCAAAGATTTATAAAAAATCTCAGCCCTGCTGTTTTTATCACGTATAATTTTTAAGTATAAAAAGTAAAGCGTTGTCTCCCTACCTTTAAAGCATGTTTAAATAAAAAATTGGTTTTTATAAAAACGCTCATCTGCGAAATTTAATCTTACTTTTATACAGGGTACGCTTTGCATGAAAAAATTACTTATTACGACTGCCTGTATGGTAGGCCTGACACTTGCAGGCTGTAGTAAACCGACTGAGCCAGCTAAATCAGACCACACTCAAAGCGCTACGGCGACTGCACCTTCTACGCCTGCTCCCGCTACTTCAGGCAATATGACAACCAATCAGCATGAAGACATCCGTAATGACTTGAATCATCTGCAAACCCTGACCAACTCTAAGGCAGAAACTGCCATGGATTTTCAAGACCGGATGATGAAAGCCGTACAGGCCAATAACCGTGATCAGATTCAAACTGTCATGAAGGATATGCAGGGCTTCATGACAGAATTTAATCGTGACCTAAAAACACTGTCACTGAAAAGCCAGGAAGTGCATGAACTTCGCAACAAGTTTATTCATTCAAATGAACTGGGACTAGAGCTAACACGCTTGAGCACCGAAGCCAAACCAGATGAAGCTAAAATTAAGCAGCTTCAACAACAAGTTATGAATGTACAAAAGGATATTATGCGTGATGTACAAGCATTACAGGCCAAAATAAATCCACAACCAGCTCAACCAGCTCAACCAGCTCAACCAGCTCAACCAGCTCAATAATAAACCGGGCAGGTAGCTTTAGCCTGACCTGCCCTAATCACAACTTCCCCTAAAATCACTTGCTACCCAGCAAAATTCCAGCTAAAAAGAACAGCCTAAAACTTTAATTTATATGCGATAAGGATGCATGCATGACCTCGATTTCTGATATTTCCATTAAAACCATTCAAGGTGAAGAGATAAAGTTAGATCAATTCGCCGGAAAAGTTTTACTGATCGTCAATACCGCTTCCAAGTGCGGCCTGACTCCGCAATATGAAGGTTTAGAAAAACTCTACCGTGAGAAAAAAGATCAAGGTCTCGAAATATTAGGTTTTCCAGCCAATAATTTTTTAGAACAGGAACCGGGCTCGAATGAAGAAATCCAGCAATTCTGTTCACTGAACTATGATGTTTCTTTTCCGTTATTTGCTAAAATTTCTGTGGCTGGTCCAGATAAACATCCACTGTATCAAACATTGACAACTGCACAGCCAGAACGTATCGGTGAAGGTCCATGGTGGAAAGACTTGGTGGATTATGGCCTGACTCCCAATGAACCGCCTGAAGTCCTCTGGAACTTTGAAAAGTTTCTGGTCAATAAACAGGGGCAAGTCGTCGCGCGTTTCGCTCCCGACATTACAGCGGATGATCCGCGTATCGTAGATGCGGTGAATGCTGAACTCGCCAAATAACTGCTTACTGATTTTATAAGTATCTATGAGCCTTATAGATACTTATTTTTGAAATCATTCTCCCCTACTACTGCTTGCCTGATCAAAGCGGCATGTAGCTGAAGATCTGCCTTACCCATTCAGCAGGTAAAGCCCCGTCATCTGTACAAGGTATTGCACGAATTAGCTAAATCATTCCCTGATTTCAGGGTGATCTTTGAGAGCACTTAAAAAAGATTTGTTATGACTTTGCAACAATCTTTTTTATCTCCATAGTTTGTCTCTATATTAACCCCAAGAAATATACCCAGATTGAGATCCTGATTTTATGGCCAAGATACTTGCCAATGCCTTGCTTCCTTTTGCTTTATTTAGTTCGGCTATGGTCTTGTTAGGCTGCGAGCAAGCTGTAGAGCCGCCTGTTCAACCCGATGAGATTAACGCTTCCAAGCCAGAGTTAAATTCTGAGCAGCCAGTATCTTCGGAAACAGCAGCTGAACGGAAAAGCGGTAACATGTTTTATATCGTTCGTGATGTGGCAGATATGCAGCTTAAAGCCGGTGATTATGTTGAGCAACTTAAACAGACACAATCTGAGTTACAAACCGCTCTCAATGACCAGGATCAGCTCAAGCTTCAGGCCACTGCCAACGCATTGAAACAACAGCTAAATGGCTTGAATCAAACGCTCAACAGCCTGAATTTAAAGAGCCAAGAGATTGATTCTATTCGCCAAAATATGATACAGGCCAATCAGCAAGTATTGGCTACTCCTTTATTCAAGGGCGACATTGACCTCACCCAGGTCGACTTCAAGAAAATTGAACAGCAGCTAAATAGCGTCCAGCTTGAAATGATTAAACTGGCAGGCATGCTGATTCCGGACAATCAGAAGCAGTCCACTCAGGAAGGTTAATGTCCAGATCGCCTAGCTCCATTCACCTCTAGCAAATGGGGCTGGGCGATTGGCTGGCTAAAGCCGCATATCCACTACAATACGACCATCAATTTTGCCATGTGTCATCCGGTCAAAAATATCATTGATATTTTCAAGAGGTTCCACATGAATATGAGCCTTGACCTTACCGTGTGCCGCAATGTCCAGGGCTTCTTTTAAATCCAGCCGGGTTCCCACAATAGAACCGCGCACGGTAATACCTTCAAGCACCATATCAAAGATTGACAAGTCAAATGTTCCTGGCGGCAGACCATTTAATACCATGGTTCCACCACGACGAATGATGGCAATCGCCTGTGCAAATGCCTTTGGTGATACAGCAGTGACCAGTACACCATGACAACCGTCTCCGGTCGCTTTCATCACTTCTTCTTTCACATCCACTTTCAGGGCATTAATAGCAACATCTGCACCTAAACTTTTAGCCAGTTCCAGTTTGCTGTCATCTATATCAATGGCCACGATATTAAAACCCATGGCTTTGGCATATTGAACTGCGACATGACCCAAACCGCCAATACCGGAAATGGCCACCCAGTCCCCAGTTTTGGCTTCGGTCATTTTCAGGCCTTTATAAACCGTCACACCCGCACACAGGATCGGGGCTATTTCCAGCAGGTCGACTCCTTCAGGAATCACTCCCACATAATTGCCATCGGCCAAACAATATTCAGCAAAACTGCCATTCACTGAATAGCCTGAGTTTTGCTGTTGCTTACATAAGGTTTCCCAGCCAGCATAGCAATGATCGCAGTGCCCACAAGCAGAATACAGCCACGGAACACCCACAATATCACCCACCTTTAAGTGCTCAATACCTGCACCCACTTCAACCACTTCACCCACGCCTTCATGGCCAGGAATAAAGGGTAAAGTCGGTTTGACCGGCCAATCACCGTGTACCGCATGCAAATCGGTATGACAAACACCCGTGGCAATAATTTTCATTAATACCTTACCGGGCGCAATTTTCGGAATTTCCACCTCTTGGATTTGCAGCGGCTGATTAAACTCAGTGACCACCGCTGCTTTCATTGTCGTTTTCATATTTATTTTCTCCCAATTACTCATATCAAGGAGCCAACATTTTTAAGCGCTCTTTCTTCACTATATCGAATAATAAATAACCAATAGTTAGAGATTTGTAGAAAATTTGCGTACTTCCAAATATGATTATCAGAAAGAAAAATACCGGGAGAGGACTGAAAAACTTAAAGCAGAGGGAGAACACGCCTCTACTGCAAAACACTGGATTGCCAAGATTAAGACTAAAAAAATGTTGTGGTTTAATATTTCTTGGATTCTAAAATTTAATACCAACCAAATTGTTAAGAGGGCTATCAAGCCCAGCTTTCTACGCCAAGTATCTTCCTCAGCTGTCAAAAATTACAAGCATCTAACCAGAATCAAGTTTTGGATCAAACTTTAAGGTCATCAATATTGTCAGAAATAGACAATGGCCTCGTGAGCTTATTGCTTGATAAAATTTTATTCTGCTTTTTGAGTGTTACGCCAGGCTTTAAATGCTGCCTGCATGGCATGCTGTTGATAAGGCTTGACCACACGACTTTCGAGAGTTGAAAAATCGCCTTTATAGACCAGATCCACCACCGATTTTGCCAGTTCCCGAATGCTGACACTACCCCGATGTTCATATTGCAAGATTTCTTGTGGTGTCAACACCACATCCCAGCAAGACAGTGCGGAACCCAGATCTACCGCGATACTGAGGTAATAATGAGCATCATCCTGATAGAGTTCCCAAAAGTGGGGTTCATGAGCAATAAGGTTCATATCAATTCATTAAGCAAATGATAGACTTAATATATTACATGAGCTGAATGAGAAGCTATGCAACTTTAGAGAGTATTTCTAGCCTTGCTTTCTATAGGATGAAACATAAAAAAACCACCCTTTCGGGTGGTTTTTCAATCTCAAACCGACAATTACATTGCGCGGTTTTTGATTTTGCGGATCGTTTCCAGCTGAGCAGCAGTTTCTGCAAGAGCAGCCAAAGCAGCAGCAGCATCCAAATCGCTCTTTTGATTGGCCAGCAATTGTTCAGCGTGTTTACGCGCTTCAATAATTGCCGCTTCATCCAAGTTTTCTGCACGGACTGCTGTATCAGCAAGAACCGTAACAACATGCGGTTGAACTTCTAGAATACCACCAGATACATAGATCAACTCTTCTGTACCATTTTCCAAAATAACGCGGATCGCGCCAGGTTGGAGCAAAGTTACTAGCGGCGCATGACCAGGCATAATACCCAGCTCACCACCAGCACCTTTTGCAATTAGCATAGTCACAGTGCCTGAGTACAAAGACTCCTGAACACTTACAACATCACATTGCATAGTCGCCATGAGAATCTCCTAAATTAGAGTAGCTAATTAAAGTTTCTCGGCTTTAGCAATCACTTCGTCAATACCACCAACCATATAGAACGCTTGTTCTGGAATGTGATCGTATTCACCAGCTAGAAGACCTTTAAAGCCACGAATCGTTTCTTTAAGCGGTACAAGTTTACCAGGCGCGCCAGTAAATACTTCAGCTACGTGGAACGGTTGCGAGAAGAAACGCTGGATCTTACGTGCACGGTATACAGTAAGTTTGTCTTCTTCTGACAATTCGTCCATACCAAGAATCGCGATGATGTCTTTCAATTCTTTATAACGTTGTAAAACGTTTTGAACTGAACGAGCAATCTCGTAGTGCTCTTGACCAACGACCAGTGGATCTAACTGACGTGAAGTTGAGTCTAGTGGATCGATCGCTGGATAAATACCAGAAGATGCGATGTCACGGCTCAATACAACAGTTGCGTCCAAGTGAGCAAACGTTGTCGCAGGCGACGGGTCAGTCAAGTCATCGGCAGGTACGTATACCGCTTGGATTGACGTAATCGAACCAGACTTAGTCGATGTAATACGTTCCTGAAGAACACCCATCTCTTCTGCAAGTGTAGGCTGATAACCTACTGCAGATGGCATACGACCTAGAAGTGCTGATACTTCAGTACCCGCTAGTGTATAACGATAGATGTTATCTACGAACAAGAGTACGTCACGGCCTTTACCGTTTTCGTCTTTCTCATCACGGAAATATTCAGCCATGGTCAAACCAGTCAACGCTACGCGTAAACGGTTACCTGGTGGCTCGTTCATCTGACCGTAGACCATTGCTACTTTGTCTAGAACGTTAGAATCTTTCATTTCGTGATAGAAGTCGTTACCTTCACGAGTACGCTCACCAACACCAGCAAACACAGATAAACCTGAGTGTGCTTTTGCGATGTTGTTGATCAGTTCCATCATGTTTACAGTTTTACCAACACCGGCACCACCGAACAGACCAACTTTACCACCTTTCGCGAACGGGCATAGCAAGTCAATGACTTTAATACCAGTTTCTAAAAGGTCAGTAGAAGCCGCTTGTTCTGCATAAGAAGGCGCTTGACGGTGAATTGGTAAACGCGCTTCAGTCGCAACCGGACCAGCTTCGTCGATTGGGCGACCAAGAACGTCCATGATACGGCCTAGAGTCGCTGTACCTACTGGTACAGAAATCGGCGCGTTAGTATTCGTTACGTTCAAACCACGCTTAAGGCCTTCAGTAGAACCCATTGCAATAGTACGAACTACGCCATCACCAAGCTGTTGCTGAACTTCTAAAGTAGTTTCAGTACCATCTACTTGGAGAGCGTCATAGATCTTAGGAACGCTGTTGCGTTCAAACTCGACGTCGATAACCGCGCCGATGATCTGAATGATACGACCGCTATTCATTGCTGTCTCCTCAATTCAAAATAATGTTAAACGGCAGCGGCACCACCAACGATCTCAGAAATTTCCTGAGTAATCGCGGCTTGACGCAGCTTGTTATAAATAAGTTGCAGGCTCTTAATGATCTCGCCTGCGTTGTCTGTCGCTGCTTTCATAGCGACCATACGTGCAGACTGCTCACATGCGATGTTTTCAATCACACCTTGATACACCACAGACTCGATATAGCGAACCAACAAACCATTTAAAAGCTCTTCAGCTTCAGGTTCGTAGATATAGTCCCAACCGTATTGACGGTTAAGATTCTTGTCTTCTTCAGCAGCTGCCAAAGGAACAAGCTGTTCGATCTTTTGATTTTGAGTCATGGCATTGACAAAGCCGTTTGATACCAGATAAATACGATCTAACTCGCCTTTATCATAAGCATCCAACATCACCTGTACAGAACCAGATAACTGCTCAAGACTCGGTGTATCGCCTACGTTTGTAGTCGCACCCAGCACTTTACCGCCGTAGTTTTTAAAAAACGAAACCGCTTTTTGACCAATTAAAGCAAATTGAACTTCAATTGACTGCTCTTGTTGCTGCTGGACGTGTTTAACCACTTTCTTGAACAGGTTAATGTTCAAACCACCAGCCAGGCCGCGATCTGAAGACACAATGATATAGCCAACGCGCTTAACCGGGCGGTCTACCATATAACGGTGTTTGTATTCAGGATTCGCTTGAACCAAGTGAGCAATTACACGGTGCATATTTTCGGCATACGGACGGCCTTGAGCCATGCGCTCTTGCGCACGACGCATCTTAGAAGCTGCTACCATTTGCATCGCGCGAGTAATTTTCTGCGTGCTCTTGATACTAGCTACTTTGGCGCGAATTTCTTTTAAATTTGCCATACGCTTAACCTAGTATTCGAAAGCCCTTGCGAGCTTCCGAAGGTTGATTCCGTGAACCAAACCAATACTAAATTCAACAAGGTTGAAAATTAGTAAGTTTGAGTCGCTTTAAAGCTTTCAATACCTGCTTTGATTGCAGCTTCGATGTCTTTGTTATAATCACCAGTGTCATCGATTTTTTGCATTAACGCAGCATGCTCTGAACGGAAGTAAGAAATTAACGCAGCATCAAAGTCTACGATTTTCTTCACTTCAACATCAGCCATGTAGCCTTCGTTAGAGGCATAAATTGAAACAGCCTGGTCAGCAATTGAGTATGGAGCATATTGTTTTTGCTTCATTAACTCAGTTACACGTTGACCATGTTCAAGTTGCTTACGAGTTGCTTCGTCAAGGTCAGAAGCGAACTGAGCAAACGCTGCCAATTCACGGTATTGTGCTAAAGCGGTACGGATACCACCAGACAATTTCTTGATGATCTTAGTTTGCGCTGAACCACCTACACGAGATACAGAGATACCCGCGTTCACAGCAGGACGGATACCTGAGTTGAACAGAGATGTTTCAAGGAAGATCTGACCATCAGTAATCGAAATTACGTTTGTCGGTACGAATGCAGATACGTCACCTGCTTGAGTTTCAATAATTGGCAATGCAGTTAGAGAACCAGTCTGGCCTTTAACTTCACCATTAGTGAATTTCTCAACATAGTCAGCAGATACACGAGAAGCACGTTCAAGTAGACGCGAGTGTAGATAGAACACGTCACCTGGATATGCTTCACGACCTGGCGGACGACGAAGAAGCAATGAGATTTGACGGTAAGCCACTGCTTGCTTAGACAAGTCATCATAGATGATCAGTGCATCTTCACCGCGGTCACGGAAGTATTCACCCATTGTACAGCCAGAGTACGGAGCCAGATACAGCATTGCTGCTGGATCAGCTGCAGCAGCTGCTACAACAGTGGTATACGCCATCGCGCCAGTTTCTTCCAGCTTGCGTACTACGTTGGCAATCGTCGATTGTTTCTGACCGATTGCTACATAGATACATTTAATGCCAGAGTTTTTCTGAGCGATGATCGCATCGATCGCCATAGCTGTTTTACCAGTCTGACGGTCACCAATGATCAACTCACGCTGACCACGGCCGATTGGAATCATTGTATCTACTGATTTATAACCAGTTTGTACAGGCTGATCCACTGATTGACGCCAAATTACGCCTGGTGCAACTTTTTCTACTGCATCAGTTAATTTCGCATCGATCGGGCCTTTACCATCAATCGGGTTACCCAAAGCATCGACAACACGGCCTAGAAGTTCAGGACCAACCGGAACTTCTAATACGCGACCTGTACAACGCGCTTTTTGGCCTTCTTGAAGGCTTAAGTAGTTACCTAAAACAACGACGCCCACTGAATCCTGTTCTAGGTTCAGTGCCATACCGTATAAGCCGCCGTCGAATTCGATCATTTCACCGTACATTGCATCAGCAAGGCCGTGAATACGCACAATACCGTCGGAAACCATAACAATGGTTCCTTCGTTCTTAGCGGTCGCGCTGGTGTCCAGATCGCCGATACGCTGTTTAATGAGCGCACTGATCTCGGATGGATTCAGTTGTTGCATTGCGCTATACCTCAATCTTTTTAAAGTTCAGTCTTCTTATATGCAATTAAGCCAGAAGACGAGTACGCATTTTTTCAAGCTTGTTAAGCGCAGAATCATCTATCACTTGGTCGCCTGCACGAATAACTACACCAGCAATAAGCTCTGGTTTTACTTCTACAGAAACATTTACCGCAGCTTCGAATTTTTTCTCGAGCGCTTGCGCTAACGTTTGTTCTTGTACAGAAGTTAATGGGAATGCTGATTCAATTACAACATCCACAGTATTGTTATTCTGTGATTTGAGCTGTTCATATTCTGCAGCAATTTCAGGAAGCAGAGTCAGACGGTCATTTTCTGCAAGCAATGTCAAAAAGTTAGACACTGCTGCGGTCTGATCTTCACCTAAAATTTTAGCAAAAAGAGCCACCTGCTCGGCAGGTGTAAGCTCAGGGCGATTTAGATAAGCTGAAAATGCTTCGTCTTGCACCGCAGCACTGAGCACTTCAAGTACAGTTGACCATGAGTCAGTTGCACTCTGCTCAGAAGCATAAGCAAATGCTGCCTTAGCGTAAGGGCGTGCCAACGTCAAGAGTTCAGCCATAATCCGCCTCTCTTAAAGTTTAGCAGCCAGCTGAGTCAGCATGGCATTGTGAGCTTCTGCATCAACTTGTTGGCTCAGAATTTTCTCTGCACCCGTCACTGCAAGAGCAGCAACTTGTTGACGTAATTCTTCGCGAGCAGAATTGATTTCTGTATCAACAGCTTCTTTTGCTTGTTGACGAATACGCTCACCTTCCGCAGATGCTTGGGTACGAGCTTCTTCTACCAATTGCGCTGCACGACGGTTCGCTTGTTCGATCAATTGAGCCGCTTGTGCCTTTGCTGCATCTAACTCAGCTTTCACTTGTGCTTGCGCGTCTGCAAGGTCAGCTTTCGCTTTTTCAGCAGCATTTAAGCCATCAGCAATTTTACGCTGACGTTCACTAATCGCATTGATTAGTGGTGGCCAAACGAATTTCATGCAGAATGCGACAAAAATCGCAAACGCAATCGCTTGGCCAAACAATGTGAGGTTGATATTCATTGCAAATTCCTCAAATAGTGAATTTCGGAATTAAGCTGATTAACCTACAAATGGATTAGCGAAGATGAAGAACAAGCCAATACCAACACCGATCATAGGTACAGCATCAAGAAGACCCGCGATTAAGAACATACGAGTTTGAAGCTGTGGAGCCAATTCTGGTTGACGAGCTACTGCTTCAAGGAAGCGGCCGCCTAGAAGACCAAAACCAATCGCAGTACCTAAAGCACCGAAAGCGATCAAAATAGCAGATGCAATTGCAACTAGACCTAAAGTGAGTTCCATGATAATTCCTCAGAGGTTAGGTTTATACCCAATTAAATTAAAAATTGTACCTAACCATCTTATGACAGTTAGGCAATTAACATTAATGCTTTTCGCTTGCCATGCTTAGATAAACAATGGTTAGCATCATAAAGATAAATGCTTGCAGGGTGATAATCAGAATATGGAAAATCGCCCAAGGCACAGACAATGCCCACTGGATCCAGAACGGTAATAATGCGATCAAGATGAAGATCAACTCACCCGCATACATGTTACCGAACAGTCGTAGAGCCAATGAAACTGGTCTCGCCAAGAAAGTGGTTAATTCCAGCAACAAGTTGAATGGAATTAAAAGCACTTTAGCAACTGGATTCTTTGGATTGAACGGATTCAGTGCCAACTCACCAACAAAGCCTCCAATACCCTTTTCGCGGATACTGTAGAATAAGATCAGGAAGAATACAGAAATTGACATACCTAAGGTAACGTTTGGATCTGTAGTCGGAACAATCTTAAAGTAAACTTGATGAGGATCTACACCAAGCATCGAACCAATCAACTGCTGAGCTGTATAAGGAATAAAGTCAACAGGGATTAAGTCCATCAAGTTCATGAGGAAAATCCACACGAAAATAGTTAATGCCAATGGTGCAATCAGACGTGACTTACCGTGGAAGGTGTCACGTACACTTGAATCTACAAACTCGATAATCATTTCAATTGCAGACTGGAACTTGGTCGGAACACCAGAGTTTGCAGCTTTCGCCACGACCCAGAACAGCAAACAGAAAATCAGACCCAGCCCGATAGACCAACCCATTGAATCCAAGTGAATAGCAGTGAACCCCATCTGTTGAGCTTCAGCACCGCTCTCGGCCAACTTCCATGTACCGTCCGGCATTTTGCCGTAGGTCATATTGGTCAAGTGATGCTTGATATACTCGGTCGAAGTAAGGGCATGTTCTTCAGCAGCCATAAATCACACCTGGTCAATGTCAAAAAACTAATAGAACAAGCGAACATCGCGTGCTGCTTGATATCTCGCCTGCTCAAAAAAAACTTTTCAATTTTTTGTTGTGCTTAAACTCGTTTTTGTAGACGTGACACCCAAAACGGAGCGACCCACGACATGGCCTGAACGAGCATAAAACCACAAAACAACGCCACCGCTGACAACGGCTTAACATTGCCTAAAATTAAAATGAAGCCAACAATCACGATTGCAAACTTGCCCATCATACCTTTATACATGTTCGAAAGAACCTGTTTAGAGGCACGAGCTCCCGCTGTCCGAAACGATTGCCATGAAAAATAACAGGTCGCAAGCCAACAGACGAACGCCCCTAAAGCGGCACTCAAGGCTGCGGTTGAGTCTTTCACGACCCAGCCGATCAAGGCTGAAACAGGGATCATACACGCTTGTAAGAGGACTAAAGCTTTCGCTAATCGTCGGTCAATCAAGCGACTAGTTCGGCTCATTATTTATTCACTCACTGCAAGCATGCTTGACAAGTTTAGCTGATGATTATTTTTAATCGCAGGCATTATAGAGTTACACCCCTGAACATGCAATCTTTTCCCGACCTTAGTCGTGTTTTTTTCCACAGGCCAAATGCTGGCAAACTAATCAAAACTTGTCTATTTTTTAAATCATTAGCGCGCACTTAACACGCAGTTCTGGGTTTGTCCAGCCAATTTCTGCCAGCCCTGTATAAAGTCCCCTACCCCATTCATGCTTTCATCCACCGTCTGAAAGACAATTGGCTGGAGTTTACGGTACTGACTTTCTCCGGCATGTGCTTCGGCCAGCAGGCACATTTTGGGTTGTGGACGGTGATCATGCAGGAACTTGATCTGTGCCATGGTCGGTGCCACATGCGGATCATCGGTCATGGCGCCCATGAACTTGAGGTTCAGCGGACGTTCCAGATACTGATAGGCATCGTGATAGGCCCAATAAGGACGGGCTTTGCTGACAGAGTGGTAACGCTGGGCTGTGGCCAACATGTTTTGCGCAAAGTCACGTGCATTGTTCCAGTAAATTTCACGATATTGCGGTAATTGCTGGGAACGCAAGGCCGCAATAAAGAAACCGATACGGACTGCATTATTCGGATCCAGCCAGACATGGGTATCGACCGTCTCCTTTAAGGCAGCACCTTTAGGATTACGCATCGGCAAGATACTCAGGATCCCTGATTCCAAAAGAGCGATACTTTTTTTATTGTCCAGCACTTTGGACAGCGGCGCTTCATGGGCCTGTCCCAGCCAGATCACCAGTCCGGCATCTTGAATGGTTTTACGGTGTGCCGGAGTCAGACTGACATCATGACCACTTTGATTGGCCAGTAATAAGGTTGGCTGCTCCGCCCCCTGGGTAATTTTCTTGGCAATCAGATAAATGGGCTGCGTCGAAACCACCAGACTTTGTGACCAGCTGAATGTGCTGAATAAAGCCAGACTACACAGGGCAAGGAAACGGAACATGAGTAGAACTCACCTAAAAACGAGGAAATTGTTAAGTGTTATAATATAACAAAATAGCAAAAATACCTATGCCTGATCGAAACTCCAGGTACTTCATGCTAAGATTTGAAATCTTTTTAATTTTCAGTTTCGCACTTGAGGTGAACTATGGGTTCATGTTCGCACGAGCACCACAACGCATTGCATGGCGTGCACGATCATTCAAATGTCGAGCGCCGTCTTGCAGAAGCG
Source organism: Acinetobacter sp. RF14B (assembly GCF_006864105.1). Lineage (NCBI taxonomy): Bacteria > Pseudomonadati > Pseudomonadota > Gammaproteobacteria > Moraxellales > Moraxellaceae > Acinetobacter > Acinetobacter sp. RF14B. The sequence goes on from NZ_SMTB01000045.1 coordinate 21,880, forward strand.
GAAAGTATTTGTGCAGCAACTGGAGCACGACTGACGCC
>NZ_SMTB01000046.1:0-21861 GCF_006864105.1 Acinetobacter sp. RF14B
CCAGAGTGAGCCAAATATCGATATTGTAGAATTTTCCATATTTTAATTATTCAATTATTTTAGATACTTAAAGCTTAATTTTTTTGTTCAATATTTAACAGAATTTCTTTTTTGTCCAGGCCGCCCGTCTGACCTACTTGGGCATTGACGCTGGTAGCTGTTGCTGTGACCTGGGCCTGAATGCTGCTTTGATTTACGGCACGAATTGTACCGGTAAAAGCGGTTTTCTGGACTAAATTGCCGGCTTTCACCGCCACCAGATCTTGAGGAATCAGTTCAATTGTTTGGGGAGTCGTTGCTGGTGGGGCTGACTCATTTTGACTACAGCCAAGTAGCAGTAAATTTAAGCAAAGTGCACTCATCATCAAGACTGAGCGCGGAGAGGGCATATCCAAAAGATGAGGCTGTGCAGATTGCATAAGAGTCCTTCATACTTGTGGTCGCCAAAAGCAACGACAAGTTTTATATGTTTATTCAAGTGCTTGTAAACGAGCAATAATTCTGTCGTATTCTGCTTCCAGGTTTCGATAGCGACTTTGTAAAGACTGAATATTCTCTTTTTGGAAAGTGAGATTTTTCTGGTTGTTTTGCAGGCTGGTTTTTAAAGCCGCAGGCGGTGCTTTGCCTTTACGTAAATATTCACGTTCCTGACGTACAAACATGATCTGGTCTTTTTGTAACTGCTTCATTTGTTCCTGTTGAAAGTTAATCTGCTTTTTCAACTGGTTCAGGGCTTCGGTCTTTTTCTGGGAGGCTATATGGCTGCTGTTATAGGCACGTTTAAGTTTCTGGTCCTCGGCCAGACGCTTTGCCTGCTGGGCACGTTGCGGTGCCTGCTTGATATCCAGCTCGGCATTATAAGGGCGCGCGCGCTTAATCACCTGCATATTCTGATCAAGTGCTTCATAACCATAATGAATATGATTGGGGGTGACATTGGTGCTGATATTGGCCACACCTTTGCTGTCATAATAGCGATACCAGGTGGCTTTTTGTGGGTTTTGCTGGGTATTGGCATAGCTCAGGCTCACCTGCGTAAATAAGGCAAGTACAAGAATGAATTGGCCAGTCATTTTATTTTTATCAATGACAGCAAGTTTTTCCGAAAACTGACCCATCATTGGCTCCCCAAATTTAAAGTTGACTAAATTACTTATTTTAAAGTAATAATATGGTTATATTAGACCCAAATTCTTCAATAAAAAACCACCGTTAATCAAAAAAAAATCACCAGTATAAATAAAGTGTGAAGCAGTTCTTGTAATTTGTAAACTCTGCCAACTTGTACAAAAAATGCTCATTGATAATATAAGTAAGTTTGTGTTAAAAATGTTGGCGAATCGTAATAAAATAATGCTATCAGCCTTATGGCATATCATTTCTAAAAGGGGACGGGGTAATAAATGGATGATAAATTCCAGAATTTAAAAGTTATGGTCATTGATGACTCAAAAACAATTCGCCGTACCGCAGAAACTTTACTGCAACGCGAAGGCTATGAAGTCGTCACTGCCGTTGATGGTTTTGAAGCATTGTCTAAAATTGCAGAAGCCAATCCGGATATTATTTTTGTCGATATCATGATGCCGCGTCTGGATGGCTATCAAACCTGTGCCTTGATCAAAAACTCACAGAACTATCAGAATATTCCTGTGATTATGCTTTCGAGTAAAGACGGTTTATTTGATCAGGCCAAAGGTCGTGTTGTCGGTTCGGATGAATATTTAACTAAACCTTTCAGTAAAGATGAATTGCTTAACGCAATCCGTAACCACATTAGTGCTTAATATTTGATTTTTTTTGGGGAATGGCATGGCACGTATCTTAATTGTAGATGACTCACCGACAGAAACCTTTCGCTTTAGAGAGATTCTTAGCAAACATGGCTTTGAGGTGATTGAAGCAGCCAATGGCGCCGATGGTGTCACCATGGCGCAGGCAGAGTTGCCTGATCTGGTGCTGATGGATGTAGTAATGCCAGGGGTAAACGGCTTTCAGGCGACCCGTCAGATTGCGCGTGGCGAAACTACCAAGCATATTCCGATTGTGATCGTAAGTACCAAGGATCAGGCCACTGACCGCGTTTGGGGTAAACGGCAGGGTGCTGCGGACTACTTGACCAAGCCTGTTGATGAACAACAATTAATTGATGTGATTAAGCAACACCTCAATGCAGGATAAGCTCTATGGCAGCAAATGGATTTATCGAATTGCTTCGCATTGCGAAACGGGGGAATAAAAACTACGTTTCCAATGAAAATGAAGTCAACCGATGGTCAGGTATCGCTTTTGAGATGATGGGGCAATATTTTGTTGCGCCGCTGGGGGAAGTATCTGAAGTGATCTATCCTCCAAAATATACGCCAGTTCCTAATACGCAATCCTGGGTGTTAGGTTTGGCGAATATCCGGGGAAGACTGTTGTCTGTTTCTGATCTGGCACAATATGTTTCGGGGCATGCCAGTCAGTTTTTGCCTACTCAAAAAGTATTATGTATACATCATAATGACCATTATGTCGGCTTGGTCGTTGATCAAGTTTTGGGGATTCAACACTTTAACAAGAAAAGTTTCTTTTCTAAGACCACTGAATTGGATAAAAACCTGCAAGACTACTGTCAGGGATTTTTTCACCAGCATAACCAGCAATGGCATGTCTTCTTATTCAGTCGTTTGTTGCAAAATCCAAAATTTATGAACGCGTCAATAAAATTTATAAATTAAACGTCGCACACGAAAGTAATAAAGGCGTAAATCGGGGAGAAGCTGCATGGGCTTTAAACTTAAAAAGAAGAATACAGGTGAAAGTACCAGCCGCAAAAGTGGCAATGCTTTTTTAGCCAAGATTCAATCACAAACAGATCAGTTATCACGTGTATTTGGTGACAGTGAAAAGTCTAAGCCGCTTATTTACGGGGCAATAGGCTGTCTACTCGCGGCACTCATTACCTTGCTATATCTTTTCTATAGCGTGCCACGTACCAACCAGCTGACTCAAAGTCTGGGTGATTTACGCCTACTTTCGCAAATGATTTCACGTCAGGCGACAGAAGCCACTGCTTCGGGAACACCGGAAGCGATGAAAAGCCTGACTGAATCACAAAAAGCGTTTGCTGAAAACCTGGAAACAGTGAAAAGTATTCATCCGGACAATGAAGCACTGGACACGGTGAATCAACAGTGGAGCAAGATGTCATCTAATATTGACCTGATTGCGTCGCAACAAAAAATCATTAACCAGCTGTATGATACTAATATCGCGATTGGTGAAGCCATCCCGGGGATTCAGGCAGAATATAACCTGATGGTTGACCAGATGGCGCGTCAGAACATGCCTTCTAACCAGGTTGTTATTGCGAAAAACCAGGTATTTATTGCAGAACGTATCTTGCGTTCAATCAGTTTGGTATTGACGGGTAGCGATGGTTCCCGTGAATCAGCGGATGACTTCAGTGCCGATACGGAAACTTTTGGTTCTTATTTAAATGCCCAATTGAACGGTTCTGCTGAACTGGGTGTAGAACGTGTCAATGATCCGAACCTGCGTGAATCTCTGGAAGGGATCAAGGCTGAATATGATGATGTATTGCAGTCTGCGTCTGCAACGATCCTGAAAAACTCGACTCAAATTGTCAACGTTCGTCAAGCTTCTGCTGCGGTTTTCACCGAATCTGACGTGCTGCTGAATAATCTGAATAAACTGTCAAGCAAAGCCGGTCTGACGACGATTCTTCCAGCGGTTTTATTAATTCTGTTATTGATTGGCTTCCTGATCTGTGTATTCAAACTGTTATCCCTGCGTGGAGCATCGGATAAACAGCGTGTAACACGCCTGCAAGATGAATATGACCGTAACCAGAATGCGATTCTACGTTTACTGGACGAGATTGCTGACCTTGCAGATGGTGACTTACGCTCATATGCGACAGTATCTGAAGACTTTACCGGTGCGATTGCCGACTCGATTAACTTTGCGATTGACCAGTTACGTGATCTGGTATCACGTATTACCGAAACTTCACATGAAGTAGCGCAATATACGGCAACCACACAAAGCATTACCAACCAGTTAGCAGAAGCTTCTGAACACCAGGCCCAAGAAATTGCCGGTGCTTCTGCTGCAATTAACGAAATGGCAATGTCGATTGACCAGGTATCTTCAAACGCTGAAGAATCTGCCATGGTTGCGGAACGTTCGGTACAAATTGCTGCCAATGGTGCAGACGTTGTAAACCGCTCAATTGAGGGGATGGACACCATTCGTGAACAGATTCAGGAAACCTCGAAGCGTATTAAACGTCTGGGTGAATCTTCACAGGAAATTGGTAACATCGTTGCCCTGATTAACGATATTGCTGACCAGACCAACATTCTTGCCTTGAACGCTGCAATTCAAGCGTCGATGGCAGGTGAGGCCGGTCGTGGTTTCGCGGTTGTCGCGGATGAAGTACAACGTCTTGCGGAACGTTCTGCCTCTGCAACCAAGCAGATTGAAGGCCTAGTGAAAACGATTCAGACCGATACCAACGAAGCGGTAATTTCGATGGAACAAACCACAGCCGAGGTTGTGCGTGGTGCGAACCTGTCTAAAGACGCCGGTGTAGCACTGGACGAGATTCAAACCGTATCGAATAACTTGGCAAAACTGATTGCAAGCATTTCTGATGCAGCAAAACTGCAGTCTGCTTCTGCAGGTCATATTGCGACCACGATGAACGTTGTTCAGGAGATTACGTCGCAAACCACGAGTGCAACTTTTGACACAGCACGCTCTGTTTCTGAGTTGGCAAACATGGCCGATGCATTACGTGAATCTGTATCTGACTTTAAACTGCCAGAATAAAGTTAGAGCATATGGGGGAAATGTGCCTTGATCTAGGTTGAGGCACATTGGGACATACAGATAAAGCCTCGACAAGATGTACTTAACTTCATAACGTTAGGTCTCGCGTGACGATGACAATTAAGTTTGAGCGCCCTTCTTGGCGGCACAACGTAAGAAGCATGAGCTATGAAAGAAATATTAAAAAATTTAGTTGAAACGACAACGCTTCCTGAAGATAGTTATCTTGATCAAGATGCAGAAATTCTTGAAATCTTTGTTGAAGAAATCGAAGAGATCTTCGTTGAGTTAAATGCTTTATTTCCAGAATGGTTTGCCAATCCAGGTCAGCAGGAGACGCTGACTACGATTCGTCGCCATTTTCATACCCTGAAAGGTTCAGGGCGGATGGTAGGGGCAAAAACAGCCGGGGAAATTGCGTGGACAGTTGAGGATAGCTTAAACCGGGTCCTCTCAGGCTCGATTCAGCTAACACCGGTGATTCAGCAATATGCCAAAGCTGTACTGAATATTTACCAGTTTGTTTTATATCCAAAATTTAAGCAGGTGCGGGAGCTGGATGTTGATTTGCGCCCAGTCATCCTGTTGGGACAACAATTACAACAACAAATTTCACCTGAGCCAGCTCTAGAAGAACTCTTGCAGTTGGCAGACAGCTTGACGGCTGAAGGCCAGATCACAGGTCTTGAATTGGCAGACAGTTCCAGCAGCGAGCTTGATAGTACTTCACTTAGTCCAGAACAGGCCGCTGAAAATCAGGACACGATGGCTCAGAATGATATTGATGAAACTGTCGCAATCTTTATTGAAGAAGCAGAAGAGCATCTTGAAACAATTGCCAGATTCCTGGGCAATGAAGATGAAAAAACTCAGGATTATAATGCCCTGATTCGTGCCATTCATACTTTACGTGGCAGTTCATCCATGGCGCAAATCGAGCAGATTTTTGATGCCAGCTCCAAAGTAGAACATTTGTTTAAAACCCTGGTACAGGATGAAATCGTTTCGACCTCTAAAGAGACGGCTTTATTGATCCAGTATGCTGAATTTATCAGTGACTATTTGCATTTATTGGGCCAGAGTGAGCAGGAAGCCCTGAACAAGGTCTATGCTACTTTCATCAAGGTTTGGGATGATTATGGCTATGCAGCCAGTGAAGCAGATCGTCCGGAAACTCAAGGTCTGGTTTCCAAACTGGTTGAGCTGAATATTGATCTGTTGCTGGATGCCGAGTTTGAGTTTGATAAACGTGCCCAGATGGATTATCCGGAATATATTCAGGCTTTAAGCCAGCAGGCAGCGGAACTGCTTGCACATACCGATAATCGCGCAGCACTTGGCATCCATGAGTTTACTGCTGATCTGAAACTGGCCTATGATGCCTTACTGGAAAAGCCGGTACTGCTCGGCAGTAATTATGCTTATGAGCTGTTTGCACAGGCGCATCAGGAATTCATCCATCTGTTCGATACACTGGCAGCGGGACAGCGGGTGATCTTAAGCGAACAAGTGCATAAGACCCTGGGCGAACTGTCGGCATTTGTACAGCAGGATCTGGAAATCTTGAAGGATGAGTGTACAGAAACTCCGATAGAAAATACGTTCGCTCAAGCAGAGCCATTAGCTGAAGCTGCTACTACGGGGAGTGTGGATTTTGCTGTATTAAGCCAGCGGATTGCCGCAGACCGTCAGCTGATTGAAAGTAGTGAGGCACAGCGTGACTTTGATGAAGACCTGCTGAATATTTTCCTGGAAGAAGCAGATGAATTGTTGGTCAGTATTGATGAAGACCTGAATAGCTGGACCAAAAAACAAAATGACACGGCTTCATTAAATAATCTGATGCGCCATTTGCATACCTTGAAAGGGGGCGCAAACATGATTATGGCGTCACATATTGGTGCAATTGCGCATGAACTGGAAAGTATTTATGAGCGGATTATTCGCCAGCAAATTCAGGTCACTCCCGCCTTAATCCAGATGATTCGTCTGGTACAGGACAACGTTTCTGACCGTATCCAGGCGATGCGTGATGAAGGCATTGACTATCCGGCACCTGAAGCAATTGCAATTCTGCAAAATATTCAGACGCTGGCAGCAGGACAGGCGGTTGAGACACCTGTTGAAACGGGAGTACCAGCAAGTGTTGAGCTGAAGAATACAGCGCAGGCTGATGCGCTGGGTGATTTAGCAAATGAGTTGATAGTTGAAACTGCTGATGACAGCACTGATGAGCTGATATCTGAAAAACCGGCAGCAATAGAATCTGGTCTTGAAGTAGTGGCAGTTACTGCCGAGCTTTCGGCAGAGGATGAGCTGAAATCTATCGTTGAAGAAAGCTTCCTAGAAGAATCTGAAGAGGTTCTCGACAATGCAGAAAAACTGCTGAAGCAATGGTTTGAACAGCGTAGCGACCGTAGCTTGTTACTACAATTACAACGTGCCGCCCACAGTATTAAAGGTGGCGCACGTATGATTGACAATGAAACGGTTGCGAGCATTGCCTATGAGCTGGAAACTACTTTCGAGCAGTTCGCAGTCTATCATTTTAACTCGAATGCGTATGATGGCCTGTTGCAAAAAACGCTGGCCTGGCTAAAACAGGCAATTTTCCAGCGCGACTATAGCAATGTTGAGCAGATTCAAAGCGGTCTGGCAAAGATCCAGTATGTAGATGTAACGGCACAATTGCCTGAACACCTGGCCAAAACTGAACATCTGGCTGCGGTTCCTAGTTTCGAATTTATAGAAGGTGATGGTACTGAACCACCTCAGATGATGGGTGAGTGGGCGCATACAGGTACGGGCGATACCAGCAATGAGATGATCCGTATCTCGGCCGATCTGGTGGAGAAGATGATCGACCTGTCGGGTGAGAACGCGATTAACCGTTCCCGTATCGAAATGGATTTGGGGCAGCTGGGCAATACCCTGAACGAGATGGAGCTTGCGATCAAGCGTCTGGCCGATCAGTTACGCCGAATGGAAGGTGAGCTGGAATCCCAGATTATTGCCAAACACGGTTCAGAAAACTCGCGTTATGCAGACTTTGACCCACTGGAAATGGACCAATATTCTTCTTTGAACCAGCTGTCTAAATCTCTGGCGGAGTCGGCATCTGACTTGGTGGATTTCAAAAGTACCCTGGCAGACAAGATTAGGGAAACTGAAGGCTTGTTATTGCAACAGTCACGGATTCAGGCCGAGATTCAGGAGAGCCTGATGCGTACCCGTCTGGTTCCATTTGACCGCATGCTGCCGCGCTTGCAACGTATTGTACGTCAGACATCGACCAGCTTGAGCCGTCCTGCTGAATTAATCGTACAAAATAATGAAGGCGAATTGGACCGTAATATTCTGGAACGTCTGGTGACTCCATTTGAGCATATGCTGCGTAATGCGATTGACCATGGTCTGGAAGATCGCGCTGAGCGTCTTGCACTGCACAAGCCGGAAGTGGGCGCTATTGTATTAAATATTAGCCGCCAAGGAACAGATGTTATCGTTTCCTTCAGTGATGACGGTAAAGGCATTGATGCCGGAAAGATTCGGGAAAAGGCTCTTGGCCTGGGTCTTATCAAAGAAGATCAGATGCTGGATCAGGAAGAAATCTTGCAGCTGATTTTCCATCCTGGCTTTAGTACTGCCACAGCGGTCACCCAGATTTCCGGTCGTGGGGTCGGGCTGGATGTCGTACAAAGTCAGATCAAGCTGCTCGGCGGTCATGTCTCGGTGACATCCGAATTAGGCAAGGGAACCACCTTCAGCATTCGCGTTCCTACAACAGTGGCGGTCAGCGATGCCCTGATGGTGAAAGTGGGTGATCAGCAATATGCCATTCCACTGGCCCAGATTGACCGTATTGTCCGTATTGCGCCGTCAACACTGGAAACTTACTTTAATAGTAAAGATGACCACTTCAAGATTGATAATGAAAATTACAAGCTACGTTCTTTGTCCGAATTTGTTGCTAATCAGCCAATTCCACGTCTGAACAATATCGGTCATTCACTTCCGGTACTGCTGATCAAAGGCAATAGTGGTCAGACCATTGCCTTGCTGGTTGATCAGCTGGTCGGCTCACGTGCCCAGATTGTCGTGAAACCAGTGGGTCAGCAGTTTGCCAATATTGGCGTAGTGGCTGGTGCAACGATTCTTGGTGATGGTCAGGTCTGTCTGATTCTGGATGGTCAGAATATTGCCCGTCAGATTCAAACCACTCAGCGTCTGAAACAGTTGCAAGATCATCGTGATAGTTCACGCTACTCAAATACACGTCGTCTGGTGATGATTGTGGATGATTCGGTGACAGTGCGTAAGGTAACTTCACGTCTGCTAGAGCGTCAGGGTTATGATGTGGTAACGGCGAAAGATGGTGTCGATGCGATTGAGCAGCTTGAAAATATCCGTCCGGATCTGATGCTGCTTGATATTGAGATGCCGCGTATGGATGGTTTCGAGGTGACCAACCTGGTTCGTCACCATGATATTCACCGTAACCTGCCAATTATCATGATCACATCGCGAACCGGTGAAAAACATCGCGAACGGGCGTTCAGTCTGGGGGTTACTCACTATATGGGTAAACCGTTCCAGGAAGCAGAGTTGCTGGAGAATATTCAGGAAATCATTGCAGTACAACAGGGGTCATAGATGAGTCAGAGTAACTTAAGCAGCACGATGGCTGATCAGATTAGTCAGCAGGAATTACAGCATTTAATTACGGTCTCTACCGGATTTATTGATGCTTATATTATTGACTGTCACGGCAAAGCGCCGATGCTATTACCGCAAAATATTGTTTTGTCAGCGCTGGATAGTTCAACCCAAGTCAAAACCGTAGAGTGGCATGAAGCCAAACTGCCGGTCTATGCGGTGAATGAGCCTTCTCAGCAACAGGGGGTTGCCCTGGTGATTGAAGGGGATGAAATCTACCAGCGTTTTGCCCTGATGTGCAATGAAATGCCAAAAACGATCCGTTTACGTATTTCTGAAGTGGTGGATGCGGAGCAGTCCGATCATGATCCTGCCGTATTCCAGTATGTCCGTATGGCAGAACAGTTATTCCATATCCCGAATATGGCACATATTCAGGCTACACTCGGTCTATAAGAATATAGACATAAAAAAGGAACTCTACGGAGTTCCTTTTTTATGTCTTCATCTAGCGCTTAGTGGCTCAGTAAGTTCACCAGAACCTGCTCATAAATTTCAGCCAGTGGCTCTAGATCGGCAATATCTACATGTTCATTGATCTGGTGGATGGTGGCGTTCAGTACCCCAAGCTCCAGCACCTGAGCGCCAGTAGGGGCAATAAAGCGGCCGTCCGAGGTCCCACCAGAGGTAGACAGTTCGGCTTCACGACCTTTCACACTCAAAATGGCATTCTTGGCAGCATTTACCAGTTCGCCCACCGGGGTCAGAAATGGCAAGCCAGACAATGTCCAGGAAATGTCATACTCCACCCCATGACGGTCCAGAATCCCAAGGGTACGTGCCTTAAGTTCTTCGGCAGTCACTTCGGTGGAGTAACGGAAGTTAAACAGCAGTTCCATGCTGCCCGGTACCACATTGGTTGCACCCGTACCGGCATTGATATTGGAAATCTGGAAAGAAGTAGCCGGGAAATAGGCATTGCCATGATCCCAGACCGTATTACATAATTCTGCAATAGCTTGAGAGGCAGTATGAATCGGATTCACTGCAAGCTGCGGATAAGCCACATGGCCTTGTTTGCCTTTAACCGTTAGATGGGCATTTAATGAACCGCGACGGCCATTTTTGATAATATCGCCGAGTTGATGCGTGCTTGATGGTTCGCCCACCAGACACCAAGTGATTTTTTCATTGCGTGCCTCCAGCGTCTCAATGACTTTCACCGTACCATTGATGGAGGGGCCTTCTTCATCTGAAGTAATCAGATAGGCAATCGAGCCTTTATGATTTGGATATTTTGCTACAAAACGCTCAGTGGCCACCACCATAGCAGCTAGCGCTGTTTTCATATCGGCACTGCCACGACCATAGAGCTTGCCATCACGGATTTCTGGCTGAAATGGGTCCGAGTTCCAGGCTTCCAGATTTCCTGTAGGTACCACATCCGTATGGCCAGCAAAGCAGAATACCGGGTCTTCTGTTCCTTTACGCGCCCAGATATTATCCACATCTTCAAAGCGCATGGCTTCAATATGAAAGCCGATCTGCTTTAAACGTTCCGCCATGATCGTCTGGCAGTCATGATCCAGAGGGGTAATAGAAGGCTGGCGTAACAGTTGCAGGCTTAAGTCTAGAGTGGCAGAAGAGTCCATAGGGTATTCTTAAGTGGGTAAATTTATGGCTTCTATAATAGGGGAATATAAGCTGGAATGTGAATATGCCATATAAAAAAACCCTATCGTAGATAGGGCTTCCTGGTACTTGAAAAAACTTAATTGTGACGGATTTCTTCAGACGTTTTTTCCGCGGTATTAGTGACTGTATCTCCAGCTTTGGAAACGTCTTTTCCCAGACCTTTGAACGTATTACAACCAGTCAATACAAAAGCCATTAGCAATGAAGTAGCAAGAATTTTTTTCATCATCATCTCCATATAATCAATAATAAAATTATTATGATGTGGAACTTAGATTAGAAAATATATGTTCTAAAAAACATGAGGTTTTCATAGTGCTTCGGTTAATAGATGTAATGTTTTATAGTGACTTATGTGTAGATAAAGGAAGTAGTAAGGGATTGCGGTACATATAAAAATCTTCTTGATCTGCTTTTTTATATAATCCATCTGTCCACCAATATGGCTTTAAACTGCTTGGCTGAGCATTTGGATAAATCCATTCATGTCGTTGCAGACGATAAAAACCGGAGCTGGGATCAGGAATCTGCTGTCCCCATAAACCCAGACGCCGTCCAGTATTTACCCATGCGGGCAGGGGCTGATCAGCACGATGAAGTGGTAGATAAAGCTGGCCCTTAATCACACAAAAACGTTGTTGGATAGGATGCCCAAGCGCCTCGGTAAACTGAAACTGTTTCTGGGTAAAATGCTTCATTTTCCGGATTAAAGTATCGCTGCGGTTCAGGCCATACCAGTGTGGCAGGCTGAAATCGGCCTCAGCCAGATAATATTTCAGGGCGATTTCCCAGTGCTCAACCAGACCGCTATCGCTATTTAACATTAAAAAATCCAGCTCACCCAGTGTTTTGGCGCCGTCAATTTTCTGAATACTATGTCCTAAAAGCTGGTAAGGATGATAGGCATTATCCAATAGCCAGAACCAGATCAGCATTTCAAAGCGCAGGCCGAGCCGGGTGCTTTTCAGTTGCCCGACAAAATATTCCAGTTCTTGTGGATGCTGATCCAGATATTTCAGGCGCGGATGATAGTGCTGTAGATGCTGCTGCCAGTGCTGGTTATTGTGTAGCTCAAAACCATGCACAATCGTCAGCTCATCTGGGAGTCCGGACAGGATGTTGGGGCTGCCGACAGCGAAGGCCAATTGTCGTACCAAAGGGTGCTGATAGCATTGCCATGTTTCTACAAAATTTTGATTTAGACGGGAAAAGGGCATCACGTGACCTGTGAAAAGTGCAGAAATATAACGGAGAGCAGATAAAAACACTTTATACTACCCTAATTCCGGGGTTGGGACTGATTTATGAAAATGTTGTTTTGGCGAAGCCTAGTGGTGGTGTTTGTGATCCTAGGTTTTATCGGTGCATTTTTGCCGGGTATGCCAACAACAGTCTTTTTAATTCTGGCTGCCTGGGCGGCTTCTAAAGGTTGGCCACAGATGGATGAATGGCTACTTAACCATCCAAAATATGGGCCTACGCTTAGCGCCTGGCGAGCCAATGGTACGGTGCCTCGTAAGGCCAAATGGTTGGCCAGTATCATGATGCTGATCAGTGGAATCATTATGCTGGTGACCCCAGCCCCTGTCGCTGTCAAAATCTTTACTGATATCATCTTGCTGATTGTGGCTATTTGGTTATGGCGCCGTCCTGAACCCCTGGCAGAGAACCAGCAACATGAGCAGATCGCCACCTCAGTATCTTCTTTAATCAAGAAAAAGACCGAGAATGATAAGTCATGAATAACTTACAGCTGGCTCAGGCCGAAATTCTGATTGATTTAGCCCAGCAAAAACTGCATTTGCCGCGCTTTAATAAGAGCTATCTGATTTCAAGTGGAAAAAACGGGATAGGTGAAACTGAAAATAGTGGCAAGACCCCGCGTGGCTGGCATAAGGTGGCAGAAAAATTTGGTCAGGAAATGCCTTTAAACAGTGTATTTATTGCCCGTCAGGCCACGGGTGAGATTTATGATGCTGAGCTGGCAGCCCAGTTTCCTGAGCGGGACTGGATTTTAAGCCGTATTTTGTGGCTTTGTGGTCTGGAAGCCGGCTTTAATCAGGGCGAAGGCTGCGATACCTATCAGCGTTATATCTATATTCATGGCACACCAGATTCAGAACCAATGGGTACGCCGAGGTCACATGGCTGTATCCGGATGCGCAATGCAGATATAGCAGAGCTGTTTCGTCTGGTGAATGAAGACGCACTGGTCTATCTTTCGGAACAGCCGCTGGAGATTGAACCTGAATCTTTAAAAGTAAGACAGATGAATGAATAAAATCAGATGAAATATCACTTATTTTCACCAGGTGAATAAGTCCTGAGTGTTAAATTCACTGCTGGATGGTCTGAAGGAAATATAGGGAAAGGAAAGTTAGCAACAGGACTGGATCATAAAATATTAAAACTAGAGAAAGACTGAAAATGTTTGAATTACAGGATTATCATCTGAAGAGTTTTGAGGCCCTGTATAATCTTTCAGCAGTCTTGACGTTTTCGGTAAGTGCTGGCCTAAATTTTCATTTAAGAGCTGAAAAAGTGCAGATCGCTGCTCAAAGAAAGCACTTGAAATTTGCTATAAACTTAAAAAATAAACAAAAAGTATTGTTTTTTTTAACAATTAACCTATTTTTTAATCACTCACACTGAAAAAGTGGAAAACAGTCAGAAAAGCGTTTGACAGTCTGTGAGGATTCTCTATAATGCACCTCATCAAACGATGAAGACGTTTAGAAAGGGCGCTTAGCTCAGTTGGTAGAGCGTCTGCCTTACAAGCAGAATGTCGGCGGTTCGATCCCGTCAGCGCCCACCATATCTTTCTTGCCTAAAATCTGATTATTCCATAGAATCCAAAGTCTATAATAATTTGAAGATTTCATGGCCATGAGAAATCCATATCAGCGCAAAGCCGCCTCAAAAACCCAAAATTCTGCTTACGATCCCAAATATGCCTATAAACAGTATATTGAAGCGATTGTCGCCAATGCAGGCATTTTTGCACTTTATCAAGACGGCTGGGCACTTTGTGCGACTCCGACCGGACAGCGGGCTTTTGCCAGCTGGCAAAGCAAGGGTTTGGCCAGGCTGCTGATAAAAGACAACTGGGCCAATTATCAGGTCCAGGAAATCAGTCTCAAGGATTTTGTTGAGAAAGTCATTCCTTTTTTGCGTCAGGAAAAGACCATTCTTTCACTGGATTTAACTCCGGAAGGGCAAAATATTCTGGTGGCGCCAGAAAAGTTACTGCTTGATATTAAAAATTATCTCTATCAGATCTATATACAAAAACCCGAACTGTTTAAAAATCTGGATCTGCCGTTGCCGCGGCAGATCCGTTTACATTAGAATTTATTTTAAATAGACCCTCATATCCATTGAAGAGCCACTCATCAACACCAACTATTCGCCTAACCAGAAGTGATAGCAAATACACAGGGGAATGGTGGAACTGAGGTTGATGACATGCTGATAGCCCTCATGTCGGGCAATCGCACGGGCGCGTGGCGTATGAAAACCGTTGGTGACAATGGCGGTCGGGTCTGAGATCCTGCTTTAAGACTATTTGTAAATACAGTAGATTCTGTGCAGTGCTGGTGCTGCGGTCTTCCGGTATGATCTGATTGCGAAGCTGTGGATAGGTGGTACGCAGATAGTGGTCCATGCATTGAGCTTCGGTATATTTTTCCTGAAAGCTGAGTCCGCCCGTGATAATCATCAAGTTATCCGGATATGGCTGGACATATGCTGCTGCGCTGTCCGGACAGTTGTTTAAAGTGGGAGGGGCTGTCCAGACCCCGTTCATGAGCAGTAGCACCGTAAAGATCAAGCTCAGGCTGTGTTTAAGTTGACTGGAAATTTTTATGTCCTGATTGTTTAAGAACAGATTAAGTTGTCATCTCTGTATGCAATAAAAAACCGGACAGCTTTGCCCGGTTTTTTGATTTTATATCGTTTTAATACACATCACGACGATAACGACCATCCTGGCGTAATTGATCGACACTACTTTCTCCGAGAATCTCGATCAAGGCTTGATCAACATCACTGGCCATGCCATTAATGCTACCGCATACATAAATCACTGCACCCTGAGCAATCCAGGTTTTTAGCTCTTCTGCCTGTTCACGCAGCTTATGATGTACATAGACTTTTTCCGGCTGGTCGCGAGAGAAGGCCAGATCCAGACGTTGCAGTGTGCCCATCTGTAACCATGCCTGAATCGTTTCTGCAAAGAAGAAATCGTGTTCACGCTGGCGCTCGCCGAAGATTAGCCAGTTTTGTGTATAGTCCTGACGATTACGTGCGCTCAGCAGGCTGAGTAGGCCGGCAATGCCAGTACCATTACCAATACAGATAATTGGACGGTTATCATCCACCAGATGGAAGGATTCATTGTTACGGATACGTAAGGCAATTGAAGTATCTAACGGCGCATGCTCGGTCAGCCAGCCTGATCCCAGACCGAAGCGGCCTAGGGCATCGCTTTGTTGACGAACCACTAGGCGTAAAACCTGCTGGCTGGGAATGCTGGCAATCGAATATTCCCGGGTAGGCAGAACAGGTAATTGCTCAAGTAGCTGCTCCAGAGAGTCAAAAGGCTTGGCTTGAGTCAGGTCACGATCCCAAAGCGCCTGTTCAATGCTTTGTTGCAGAGATGGGACCTGTGTACCAGCTGCAATCTGATGTTCATTAAGGAAGGCCTGAATCCGCTCAGGGCTATTGCCGGGCTGAATCTCGGCAATATCACCTGCCTGCCAGATGGCTTCATGCTGAGGAGTCAGTTCAATACTAAAGGCTGGCGCACCCAGACTGCCCGGATTGAGCAGCTCACGTTGATGCAAAGTCCATGAATCAAAAGTCTTGTCAATGCGCATGGCTTGTAATTCCAGTTGCGTGACCTGTGCCAGTGCCTGATTCCACTGCTGGATATGCTCATGATTGGCATTATCCACTTCAATGGTCGGGAATAATGGTGTGGCGGCATTCTGCTGCAGCCATGCATCAATACGATGGCCAAAACTGCAATAGGTGTCTGGATATTCCTGGGAGCCGAGTGCCAGAACTGCATAACTGAGATGACTGAGATCGGTTTTTGCAGACAGGATTTTTTTCTCAAAAGATGCAGCCAGATCCGGTGCTTCGCCGGTACCATAGGTGCTGGCAACAAATAACACCTGTTCAGCCTGTTGCAGATCACTCAGGCTTAACTGCTGTACTGTTTTAACTTTAACCGGTTGACGCGCTTCTTGTAAGGCGGTTGCGGTACGCCAGGCCAACTGCTCGGAGACACCGGTTTGTGAAGCATAGGCAATCAGCCAGGGGGTGGTATTTGAATCTAAAGGAATGGCATTAGCACTTTGACGGGCAGCCAACGTCAGTTTCTTCTGTTTACGGCGTTTCAGATACAGCATCCAGCCGGTCACGAAGAATAGAGGCATTGTTAAAGCTGCCAGCATGACTAAGAACTGGTAGACCGGACCAAAGAAGCTCCCCCGGTGGACGGGCAGCATACTGCTCATGATTTTTTCATTTAACTTTTTATCTTTATAGAGCTGGACATCATAAAACTTGGCATCAGAATAATGATAACTTGCCGTATTTCGCGCACGTTCATGCTGGGGGATCGGGTCCACGAAACTCAACTCTATTTTACCATTGGCTTTTTTCGGAAGAGTAAACGTCACGCTCGAGTATCTATCGGAGAATTCTGTATTAAAACCCATCCAGCTTTGCTCCAGTATCTGCACAGTTGTTTCTGGAGGCAGAGTGTTTTCAGTATTTTTACCACTGCGACCCTGATTGGCATTGGCCTGCATGGTTGGTTGAGGACGCTCGACTCCTAATACTTTAAACATGCCATTACGCCACCAGTCATACGACCAGTACAGGCCGGTGCATGCGAGCAGCAGGTAGAAAATGACTACCCAAGTTCCAACTACGGCATGTAAATCCCAGATAAAATTTCGGCCTTTTAACTTCGGCTTAACCAGAAACCACTGTTTAATTGAGTGGCGTTTGGGCCAACGCAAATACAGGCCGGACAGTACGAAGAAGATGAGCATCAGGGTACAGGCACCGGTAATTTGCTTGCCGAATGGACCCAATGTTAAATAGCGGTGTAACTGCTGAACAAACTGGAAGAACTCACGGCCTTTAAGCTCAGGCAGGGCTTCGGCCGTGTAGGGATTCAGCATAATATTCTGGCCGCGTCGTGCACCTTCTTTGGCGATATTCACTGTGCTGGATGCAGCCGGATCGCTGGCCACCGTAACGCTATTAATTTTGGCCTCAGGCTGGTTTTGCTGGAAGCGTAGATATAGCTCAGCCGGGCTTAGTTTTGGTTGATTTTGTATCTGAACCACATAACTGTCAGTATTTATCCATTTTAAGATTTGCTGCTCATAAGAATAAATAGCCCCAGTGACTCCCATGATGGAAAGGATCAAACCAGCGCTAATCCCCAGAAACCAGTGGATTTGGAAAAACATTTTTTTTAACATGGGCGTCAGATGAAAGTGGTTTATACAAAATTACGAAAATTATAGCTGGAAATTATAGAGTTTGAAAATAATATTTATTCTCATTATCATTTATATTGTGATCTAGGTAATTTTTTATAAAAAAATATTGTAAAAAAACCTCCATGCCCGGGCAGGAGGTTTTTGAGCTTCACTTCTATTTAGATCTGCTTCGGCTCGCCCACTTCAGCTTGTAGATGTTTGCGGATGGTGGCAAAAGAGAAATTCTTGCTGTCCATACGTTTTGGCAGAATATAGGCACCTTGTTGGCCCTTTACCTTGAAATTGACCAGGATAAATTCAGGGGTGTTATACCACTCGTAAATATCTTTCCAGCCAATTGCACCCACACCTTCCTGCATGCCCATTTTCTGGCGCATCACGAGGCCATGCGGTTGTACGCCTAGACGAATGCCCTTGATTTCCTGAACTGGAAATTCATTCATCTTGCGTTTGACATACCATTCCATGCCAAATGTACGAATCAGGTAGTACAGCACCACACAGACAATCGCCACCCAGCAGAAGACGGTCGAATAGTTCTTGAGCAGAATAATACCCAGAATGGAAAGGGCCACAATAACACCCATGATCAGCCAGGCTTTCATGCCAATTTTATTGGTGCTACGCCAGATCGTCAGCTGAGCATGGCGCTGCTCTGCTTCTGAAATTTCATAGTTCACAGGCTGTAGGGTATAAGCGTATAAATTTTTCGCGGTCATAATGAAATTAACAGATTTAAAACTTTAAAAAGTTTAGCATTAATTGGATGCATTCAGTGAGTATATTGTTCCAAAATCAGTCAAATTATAGGGAAGCCAGTTCGGTAGCCTGTTGATCGTGCTCATGGCTTAAACTTTGCTTTAACTGACTGAGTTGATTCAGAATACTAAAGATCAGCGACAGTTGCTGTAAGATGATCAATGACTTTTGGTCATCTTCCCGATTGTCGGACAGGCGCTGACGAATATCCAGCAGCATCTTGGGAGCACTCAGATCCGGCATTTCATCATGCAGCAATGCACCGTGAATATCGATCAGCGCCTTGTCGAGCAAGTCCAAAATATCCTGATCCTGAATTTTTTCCCGATGCGCACCCAAGGCCGCAATATAGCTGATAAAGGTATGGTTCAGGCATAAGAACTCAAAAGCCAGTGATTTTTGCTGCGGATCGAAGTCGGGTTCAGTGGCCAAGGTTGAAATCAGCGAAGCCACTTCAGCATCGGTATTATGCGCAGCGCGGCGCACCACCCGATATTTCAGGCCATTATTGCGTCCTGACTTATACTGTTCAATTACTTCGCCCAGATAATCACACTCGGCTTGTAGGGTACGATTGATGCTGCGCGGTAGACGACGGAATTTCCAGTCGGGGAAGATAAAGCTCACCCCAAACCAGGCAATCGCACAGCCAATCAGGGTGTCGATCATGCGCGGGAAGGCTGCGGCAAAGCCCATTCCATCCAGGTTAAAGTTAATCAGGGCCAAAATGGTAATAAAGGCCGTGGCCTGAGCATACTGTTTGCTGCGTAATTCAAAGAATAAAATACCACTGATGACCAGCAGTAATAACTGTCCTTCTACTGACGGCACAAAATACAAAATCGCATAACCCAGCGTAATACCGGCCAGCGTCCCAATAATGCGTAAACGTAAGCGGCGCTTGGTGGCGTTAAAGTTAGGCTGGCTGACAAACAGGGCCGTCAGCAGAATCCAGTAACCGTATTCAATATCGGTTAGCTGCACAAAGATATAACTGATCAGCAGCACAATCGACAGGCGAATGGCATGCCGGAACAGCACGGATTCAGGTGTCAGATGCTGCTTGATCCGTATTTTAATATCCTCCCAGCCTTTAAGATCATCATCTTTCAGCTGGTGGTCAATATACTTGGCCCGGTCAAATTTGATATGACGCTCAGTTTCCAGATTACGCAGCTGGGCATCAATCGACTTCAGGTTTTGATAGAGCGAAAATAAGGCATTTACCCAGACCTGATCATATTGCTGTTCTTGTCGTAGCTTTTCCAGAGACTGTCTCAGATTGCCAAAGG
Source organism: Acinetobacter sp. RF14B (assembly GCF_006864105.1). NCBI lineage: Bacteria > Pseudomonadati > Pseudomonadota > Gammaproteobacteria > Moraxellales > Moraxellaceae > Acinetobacter > Acinetobacter sp. RF14B. The sequence goes on from NZ_SMTB01000046.1 coordinate 19,769, forward strand.
CATGTTTGAAACGCTTGTTATGTACATAGGTGGTGCGGAGCTGAATACTATCCGCCAGGTCCTTACAGGCTTTGGCCTGTAGGGACAGGATGCGTTGAAAACGAAACAGCACATCACTGTGTTCAAACAGCTTGGCCAGTTTCTGGTAGTCAATATGTGCCGAATCGGCCCGCTCATGAATATCCTGCGCGACAAAATAGTATTGCAGGCTGCGGCGGGTGTCCTTCTGCCCACGGTCACCTTTCAGGCGGGTTAACAGCACTGTTTTCATTTCATTAAAAATCGAAATGAGTTTGCCATTTTCCAGAGATAGCTCAATGATACTCTGCTGATAGCTATTCGGGGTCATGTCGACATCAAACAGATTGGACTTGGCATATAGAAAGTCACCCAGTGAGGCATAGCATTTGGCCAGACTATCCTGCGCACGATGCGCCGGAAAGAAGAGAAAGCTTAAGGTGGAGAGCAGACCATACCACATGGCCCCAATCACCAATAAGCCGGCCTGCACATACCAGCCATCAAACAGGTCAACGCCCAGCATGGAATAGACGGACACCACCAGACAGCCATACGAAATTGTGGCATAACGCCGTCCCAGTGAACCGAGCAGAATCAGGGCTATACAGGAGACAATTAAAGCCAGCGCAAACAGAATCGGATAAGGAAATAGTAGATACACACCAACAGCGGTTATAAAGAAACCGAGATAGGTATACAGTTGATTCAGGATGCGCACCGAAAAGCGGTCATCAATATCGCTTAAGCCAGCTGCTACCACTCCCAAGGTGAGGGGAATAGTCATTAATTGCTGCCCCATAAAATAGGGCACAAAGGCTGTGCCTATAAACGCGACCAGCATACGCAGGTTATACATCAAGGTCGTATTATAAGTGGTGCGTTTAAGATGATTAAGCCAAGATTTCAACGGTGATCCTTTATCCTTCGGTCTGGTGTGGGGGAGAGTGAATATTCGCGTAAAAATGCGATCTCGATAACATTTAATTTCCATATAAATCATACTATGTGCTGTGTTAACTTGTCTGCATTCATCGCGTTAAATCTTAAATCATGAACTCAAGCAATACAGTACAGCAGCCTTATCGTATGTCCTGGATTATTTTATTGGCTTCGCTGACTGCATTGGGGCCTTTATCCATTGATATGTATCTGTCTGCCTTGCCAGAAATGGCCGCAGACTTTGGGGTCAGTACCCAGATGGTCGCTAACAGTTTACCTGCCTATTTTCTGGGGCTGGCGCTTGGGCAGCTGATTTATGGTCCGATCAGTGACCGGGTTGGACGTAAGCCGCCGCTGTATTTCGGGCTCTGTCTTTATATTGTGGCGAGCGTGTTGTGTATCTTTGCCCAGAATGAATGGAGTCTGATTGCAGCGCGGATTTTGCAGGCCTTAGGCGGCTGTGTAGGCGTGGTCATGGTGCGTGCTGCGATTCGTGACCGTCTGGATATGCAGTCGGCCGCTCAAGCTTTTGCCAGCATGATGATTGTGACCAGTATCGCACCGATTGTTGCACCCAGCTTGGGTGCCTGGGTTTTAATTTTTTATGATTGGCACATGATCTTTGTGGCCCTCATGATGAGTGGCCTGTTTATGCTGGCTTGCGTACATTTTCTGTTTGAAGAAACGCTAAAGCCGGAACAGCAGCTGAAACTGAACTTTCAGCAGGTATTAAGTCTGTACCGTGCCATTTTTCAGGACGAGAGTTTCCGGCATCCAATGCTGGTAGGCTGTCTGTCGGGTGGCATCATGTTCAGTTATATCAGTGCCTCTTCGGCTATTTTTATGGACCGTTACCAGCTGAGTGAACAGCAGTTTGCCTATGCATTTGGAGTAAATGCGATGGGTATCATGTTATCTTCAGCGCTTAATAAACATCTGGTGGGACGTTTCACGATACGGGGACGACTTCAACTGGGACTATGGCTACAAGCCCTTGGGGTGAGTGCTTTACTCATTATGGGGCTGCTGGATACTCAGTCAGTCATTCCCGTTCTGGTCGCCCTGTTTTTGGTCGTGGCGGCAGTGGGTTTTACCGGTCCCAATGCGATGGCACTGGCCATGTCCCAACAGGG
>NZ_SMTB01000047.1:0-21254 GCF_006864105.1 Acinetobacter sp. RF14B
CGCGCCGGAAGGCTTCGGCACGGCATTTCTGGCGGGTCTGTTGGCTGAGTTTTCCCAGCATTATCCGCTATTGACCATTGACCTGATTCCGGTGCCAAAAACCATTAAACTCTCGCATCGTGAAGCGGATATCGTTATTTCCATCGACCGGCCTAAATCCGGGCCGTATATCATTACCCGGTTGTCCAATTACTGTCTAAAGCTGTATGGCAGTAAACGTTATTTACAACAAAATCCGCCCATTCAAAAACTGGAAGATCTGAAACAGCAACGTTTTGTCAATTATATTGATGATCTGGTTTATAGCGCGGCGCTGTATTCACTGGAACGTCTGCCCTTGCAAGTCAGCGCCTGTTTTCGCAGTAACAGTATTCTGGCGCAGGAGATTGCAGTTCGGGCCGGTGCCGGATTGGCCATTTTGCCGAGATTTCTTGTACATGATAAAAGTGAACTGGAAGAAGTTCTAGGCGATCAGCTGAGTTTTACCCATACTTTCTGGATGCTCACCCTGGTCGATTTACAACATGAGCCGAGAATTAAATTAGTGTGGGATTTTTTGCGTAAACAGGCCGATGTTCAGCAAGAACTGCTAATGGGCAGATAAATCACTATTTGTATAGATTTCAATAACATCTAGACACAGCAAATGAACGGATCACCAGAATTATAGCCAAATCCTAAAGACTATAGAACAATAAAGGTATGGGATACTCAAAAAGTTAACATGTTAAGCAGTCTAAAATGTCCCCTATATGAGCTAAGGGAGTCGGTTTTTAAATACTGTTAGAGGATTATTTTTACACTGCCGCGGCTTTATTGCACGAACTTATCCCAAAGGCTTATTCAGCAATAATTCTCAAATGAATAAGTCTAGACCTAAAATCTATCGTACAACGAATTGATCTTCCTATAACCAAACCTTAATTATGTAAAAGACAAAAACATATTAATATTTATTACAATTAGCTATTAAAGAAAGCAGCAATCGCCTACATCTAATTACCGATTGTACTGACTTGAAATCTTTAAGTGAAAGCAAGTAAAAACGTAAGAAACATTAACATTCATATCGATGATAGCGGCTTAGGCTAAATATGAGTATAGAGGCTGAAACACTGCAAATATGTACAGTTCCGCTCATAATGAACAATATTAGTGATTCACAAGTACTCGATGATTTACCTGATCAAATTTTACTAGATGAGCGGATTAATTCTGTCTATATAGATGGAGCTTATGACACCAAACATTGCAGAAAAGTCTTTTCAGATCGACAAGCACATGCGGTAATTCTATCTTTAAAGCCTTTATGCTCTAAAGCCAATTAAAAATAATATTGATGTAAGCTGCTTACATAGTACTTATATGAATTCTAAAAACAAAAAAACCACTTAGGATTAGTACACCTAAGTGGTTGTTTTATATGGTGGGCCCAGACAGACTTGAACTGTCGACCAACGGATTATGAGTCCGCTGCTCTAACCAACTGAGCTATAGGCCCTATAGGCTGAATTTGTTATATATCAACAAGTTCAGTCGCAGAGAATACTAGCGGAGATTATTTTAAAATACAAGCCTTTTTCATACCGCTTGCACATTAACGCAACAATTCAAATCAGCAAATTTCTCTAATGGATGAAAATTGTTGAAATGAAATGATTACTTATCGTTTTTAAATATTACTTAAAACATATAACTAAAGGATTAATGATAAAAAACTTTTATTTATAGGAATTTTAACACTTCACATGATTGAAATATGAAAGTTTTAAAATTAATCAAATTGCTTAATTCTCTTAGATTCCGTATAAAATTCAATCAAAGACCATACAATAACGAGTGCAAAAATGACAGATGCAAATAGAACAGCAGTAATATACGTCATTTTTTCTAGTCTCCCAGGGGCAATTTGTTTGAATAAAACTCAAAGCTCAACTTTTGAACCTACGACAAAAGTCTAATAAGATTCACGCTTTCTGAACAGCCCCTAAAAGACCTTTTTAATATATTTTTTATATCAACTCATATTTGTTTTATATTTAATCAATTATATTTATTACATCTACGTCTAAGTAAGATTCGCTTTTGGCGACTTCTGCCTTTTCCATACCTCTGCATTTTATTTGCATATTAACTCCACTTTTCTATTGACTGCACACCAAAACAGGCAGAAATTAGCACTCACTATTTCATAGATATACTTTGACTTTCTCTTATGCTGAACAAATTTCTTGGTGAATCTGCATTTAAACTTGCCGGTTGGCAATACCATGTGGAACCGAATGTATTGGAAGACAAACAGGTCATCGTTGGCTTTGAACATACTTCAATGCTAGACGCTGTACTTTCACTGGCACTATTTCAGATTTATGACCTGAAGATTCATACGCTAATCAAAAAAGAGTTATTTAAAGGACCATTGAAACCACTTTTAAAAGCCATAGGGGGTATCCCTGTTGATCGTCAAGCGAATAAAGATATTGTGAGCTTGATGGTGGAGCATTTCCAGCAGCATGAAAAATTTAATCTGGTCATTGCGCCAGAAGCAACCCGTGCCAAAAGTGCTGAAGTACGCAAACCGATCCGCACAGGTTTCTGGCATATTGCCAAAGCAGCCAATGTTCCCATTGTCTTGATGTATGCCAACTCAAAAACCAAACAAGGTGGTATTTTTGGAAAAATCTATCCGACTGAACTGTCTCATGATCTAGCTTTAATCAAGCAGCTTTATAAAGACCAGGTAGGGCTGGAGATTATTATTCCAGAATAAATACTGAGGCAGAGCTCATAAGCAACGACTTTCCCCCCTTACTGGGTTTGCCTCTCTATTTATATTATTTTCTGCCTTGTTTTTCGTTTCTGTTGCTATAGTTTTCCTTTTTAAGGATTTTTTCGACATTATGCTGAAATCTCAAATCTAGCCTCTATTTTCAAAAAAATACCTTATGGTAGAATCTGCCCAATTCGATAGGCATACAGCCGATCTACAAGGAGCATATTTCGCATGGCGGGTCATTCCAAGTGGGCCAATATTAAGCATCGCAAAGCAAAACAAGATGCTAGTCGTGGTAAGTTGTTTACCAAATATATTCGTGAATTGACAACTGCTGCTAAACTCGGCGGTCCAGATGTCGGCAGCAACCCTCGTCTACGTGCTGTAGTGGAAAAGGCATTATCTGTGAATATGACACGTGATGTCATCAACCGTGCAATTCAGCGCGGTGCAGGCGGTGAAGATAATGACGATCTAAAAGAAGTCACTTATGAAGGTTATGGCGTAGGCGGCGTTGCCGTGATTGTAGAGACCATGACTGATAACCTGAACCGTACCGTTCCGGATGTCCGCCACTGTTTTTCTAAAACAGACGGTAATCTCGGTACAAATGGCTCGGTTGCGTTCCTGTTCACCAAACGTGGTGAAATTTCTTTTGAAGATGTGTCTTTAGAAGACCAGATTATGGAAGTTGCACTTGAAGCAGGTGCAGATGACATTGAAGTGGATGAAGATCAGATTCTGGTCATCACCACGCCAGAAGCCTTTGGTACGGTACAGGATGCTTTATCCGCTGCTGGCTTAAAGTCTGACAATGCAGAAGTGGTGATGAGTCCTTCAACCAAGGCTGAAATCACGGACATTGAACAAGCGAAAAAAATCATGAAAATGATTGATATGCTTGAAGATCTGGATGATGTTCAAAACGTGTATACCAACGTAGAATTCTCTGATGAAGTATTAGCGCAGCTAGATACTTAATAGGCTTTAGAATAAAAAACGCACCTTCAGGTGCGTTTTTTATTGAAACTTGTTAGGGCGTGTCCTCATTTGGCTTTACACCAAATAAACATGCAAGCAATGTAAATCATAGACTGATAATTTCGTGCAAGCTTATCAAATCGGGTAGCAATAGCACGGAAATGTTTTAATCTCGCAAATGCATTTTCAACTAAATGTCTTAATTGATATAGATATTTATCAAACTCCTTATTCGACCTCTTACTATTTGATCTCATTGGAATAATGGGAATCATATCCTTATTCTGGGCATATATTCTAATCTGCCCAGCAGCATATCCCTTATCAGCAATAAGATAAGTTGCCTCGTCTACAGTATCAATCAGTTGTTTTGCAACTTGACTGTCGTGGACGTCACCCCCAGTGATTTTAAAATCAATCGGTAATCCATTCGCGTCGGTTGCAAGATGTATTTTTGTTGTTCGTCCACCACGTGATTGTCCAATTGCTCTTTTGAAACCATGCCGAGCTCCACTTGCATGTTGATGCACGCGTATGTAGCTTCCGTCAATGAATACCCATTCTTGATCCAGGACGCCTCGTAATCTAAAAAAAATTTATCCCACAATCCCTTGCTTGCCCAACGATTAAAGCGATTGTAAGCAGTTTGCCAAGGACAAAATTCTTGGGGAATATCCCGCCATGTGGCGCCTGTACGCAGTTTCCATAAGATCGCTTCCATGATATTTCTACTATTCTTTGAACAGTAGCACCCATGTAATCGCATAGTATCTTGAATTTTCTGCCAGATATCATCGGTAAGAAGAGTGCGTGCCATTGAAAATGTAGAAATAAAAATAACTCAAAGGAGGATTTTAAGTATTTAAAACCAATTCTTCAAATGAGGACACGCCCTAGAAATAATTGGATATTTTAAACTTTGTTTAATAGCCCACTACAATTAAAGACATTGTATTCCTTGATCACAAAACTGGAATGCAGAGCCACCACATGCTCGATCTTGCCAATTTTATTTAACAAGATTTCACTGTAGTTTTCCATATCACGCGCAACCACTTCTACAATAAAATCGGCTGATTGTCCCGTCACGAGAAAAGCATGAATGACCTCAGGAATATCTTCCAACTCTTCCAGAAATTTGGCAAAAGTATCACTATCATGTTTGCTTAAAGAAACTTGCAACAGCACATGCAGGCTAAAGCCAAGCTTTTGATAATTAATCTCCCGCTTCAAACCACTCATAATATTCTGATCAATCAGATGCTTGATACGGCGGTGTACGGAACTAACTGACAGATTTACTCGCTCCGACAGCTCATTCAGGTTAATGTCTTCATGGGTTAAAATTTCCAGAATATGTTTATCGAAACGATCCAGCTCCATATTTATACTCTTATCTATCTCTTTAGAAATGCAGGATTAACTTTAAAAAATCCTACACAACATTTCGGTAATTTTCACAAGATTTGCTTATTTTGAAAATATTTTTGGAATAACCAGTAGCTTTCAAGATTTTTTATATCTTACGATTTGAATCTTAAAACTTTGCTGTCATTTAATATACACAGAATATAACTCAGGCTATACTCCACGCCAGTCGACCCGCGCACAACGTTCAGTCCGGTAGATCCGGCAGATATATTGTCCAAGGGGTAAGTCTTCCAGATACTGCTGATATTCACGGTATTCTTCGGAGAGATTTTCAAAGTTTTCTTTTTCCCAAGGCGTACCGGGAATGGCCAATAAAGGGGCCAGCATCGAACACACGGCAATATCCGCCAGCCCCAAACGTGAACCCACAAAATATTGTCCACCCGCTTGCACCAGCAAGGCATTGAGCCGCTGTACCGCAACATCAATCTGCTGTCTAGACTCCGCCACTGTTTCTTCATTCAGCGCATAGCCTCTGGCCACCACCGCTTTTAAAAGAGGCCGGGAGTATTTTTCAAACTGACGTAAATAACCTTGCTCACCAATTAAAATATCCATGGATTCATCATCATATGCCAAAGCCTGAGCCAACATCCAGCGTCTGACATGCCGCCCTAGCTCCAAGGTCATTTCATTAATATTTAAACTTTGCTGGCGCCATGGGCCTTCTGGGTACAGCAGGCCATGTTCCGGATAGGCATCATCTAGATATAGTGTAATCTGGGTGGAATCGGCAATCCACCGGTCCTGATCACGCAGAATTGGCAGGCGGTTTTGTCCGGTTTTCAGTCGGGCAAATGCCCGATGTACCCCGGGAATCAGGTTCTGTGCAACATAGTCCAGCTCTTTATGGTCCAACATCCAGCGCGCTTTTTCACAAAAGTGAGATAAAGGAAACTGGTATAGAGTTCGCATGCATGCTCCGTATATATGCCAAGATGAGGACTATTTTCGTCTAATGGTTATTCCAGCTACTTTAGACATTCGCCTGTTTAAAAACAATGTGATTTTTATTTAAAATTAACATCATGAGGGTCAAGCCGCTCTTGTTAGGCCAGCATCTGCTTATTTTCCTCTGGTTTTTTCGATTTATCCAGACTCTATCAAAAATGGTCCGATTGCAATAAAGCTAATACACATCACCTGACTTTGGTGCGGCTTTCATGTAAAATCACAGGCAATTTTTATATAACGCTTTGTGAGTTATTTCATGGGTTTTAATTGTGGTATTGTAGGCCTGCCGAACGTTGGTAAATCTACGCTTTTCAATGCATTAACTAAAGCTGCTATTGCTGCAGAGAACTTCCCATTCTGTACCATTGAGCCCAATACAGGTATCGTGCCTGTACCGGACATGCGTTTAGACAAGCTTGCTGAAATTGTAAAACCACAACGCGTTATTCCAACCACGATGGAATTTGTGGACATCGCAGGTCTGGTGGCAGGCGCATCGAAAGGTGAAGGTCTGGGTAACCAGTTCTTGGCCAATATCCGTGAAACGGATGCAATTGCACATGTAGTTCGCTGTTTCGAAGATGAAAATGTCATTCATGTGAATGGTAAAATTGATCCTTTAGATGATATTGCGACCATTAATACCGAACTGGCCCTAGCTGACCTTGAAACAGTGACCAAAGCTGTCACCCGTCTGGCCAAGTCTGCAAAAGGCGGCGATAAAGAAGCCGTTGCGACCAAAACCGTACTTGAAAAAATCCTGCCTTTGCTAGATGAAGGCAAGCCTGCCCGTGCTGCCGATCTGGATGATGATGAACGTAAACTGGTTCGTGGTTTTGGTTTATTGACATTAAAACCTACCATGTATATTGCCAACGTGGCTGAGGATGGTTTTGAAAACAACCCGCACCTGGATGCAGTACGTGAACTGGCAAGTACGGAAAATGCAATTGTAGTGCCTTTGTGCAACCAGATTGAAGCTGAAATATCACTGCTTGAAGATGAAGACCGCAATGAGTTCCTTGAAGCACTTGGTATGGAAGAACCTGGATTAAACGTGGTTATTCGCGCAGGTTATGCTTTGCTTGGCTTGCAGACTTATTTCACGGCAGGCGTACAGGAAGTTCGTGCCTGGACTGTAAAAGTAGGTGCAACTGCTCCTCAGGCCGCAGGAGTGATCCATACAGACTTTGAAAAAGGTTTCATCCGTGCTGAATGTATTGCTTATGATGATTTCGTACAGTACAACGGCGAAGCAGGTGCCAAAGAAGCAGGTAAATGGCGTTTGGAAGGTAAAACCTATATCGTTCAGGATGGTGATGTTCTACATTTCCGTTTTAACGTGTAATTGATTGTTAAGCTTAAGTTTTTCATTGTTTTTAATTAAAACCCCTTTCGAGGGGTTTTTTTATGGTGTGAAGAAAATATCTTGCACAGCAGGTTAGCATCTGAACAAAGACTTAACGCACCGCAACACTAGTGATAATAATTCTCATTGTACTTTATCAACTTCAGGCGTATTTTATTTCTTAGTCCAATCCGCAACCTGGTGACACTGAGGAACAATAAAATGAGCTATGTACTTCCGCCACTGCCCTATGCTTATGATGTACTTGAACCTCATCTTGATGCCAAAACTATAGAGATCCATCACAACAAGCATCATCAGACTTATATCAATAATATTAACGCGGGTATTGCAGGTACAGAATGGGAAGATTTGTCTGTTGAAACACTGGTAACAAAATTCAATCAAGTACCAGAACCTTTAAAAAACAATGTCATTAATAATGCGGGCGGTCATGCCAACCACTCTTTTTTTTTGGAGCATCATGAGTCCTGAAGGCGGTGGTCATCCCCAAGGGGAAGTTGCACAAGCTATTGATACAGAACTAGGCGGTTTTGAAGCTTTTAAAAAGGCTTTGACCAAAGCTGCACTGACACGTTTCAGCAGTGGCTGGGCATGGCTAAGTGTGGCACCGGATAAAACAATCATTATTGAAAGCAGTGCCAATCAGGATTCTCCACTGATGCATGGCAATATCCCTATTCTTGGACTGGATGTCTGGGAACATGCTTATTACTTGAAATACCAAAACCGCCGCCCTGAATATATTGCTGCTTTTATGAATGTCATAAACTGGAAAGAAGTGAATTGCCGCTATCTTGAAGCCCTAAACACGCCTTAATCTGGAAGGAAGATAAAGAATGACTACTCGCCGCACCCGAATCAAACGGATTATTGGCAGCTCTCTGCTGCTTTGCGGCGTGTGGGTAATTTTGTTTGAATATCTTCCCGGATCATTGTTTTAAAAACCAAACGATCTGTCGCTTAAATGATATATCTCCAGCACAGTTAACAACACTACAATAGCAGCATATTGAATAATCAAGCTAAGGATAAATATCATGAAGGCTTTTTTACATCCGAGTGAAAACCGTGGTCATGTGAAAATGGATTGGCTGGAGTCTAAACACAGCTTCTCCTTTGGTAACTGGTATAATCCGAAATATATGGGCGTTAGTGTATTACGTGTTATCAATGATGACCTGATTAATGCTCATCAGGGTTTTGGTCAGCATCCACATGACAATATGGAAATTCTGACCTGTGTTTTAAAAGGTACCATTACCCACAAAGACAGTATGGGCAATCATGGCGGAATTTCTGCTGGTGAGTGGCAGCTGATGAGTGCCGGCACAGGTGTACGTCATAGTGAGATGAACCAGGGTGGTGAGCAGGTGCATTTATTGCAGATCTGGATTGTGCCTAATGAACGGAATGCCGAACCCAGCTATCAACAAATTAAATGTGATCCGCACGAGCAGCCCAACCAATGGCATTTGATTTGTGGACCAAATGACAATGCGCCTATGCATATCCGCCAGAATACTGAAGTCAAAACTGCAGTGATTCACAAAGGGCAAAGTCTGGAGATTGAAGCAACACAGCAGGTGAATTATGTACATGTGATTTCCGGTTCAGTCCAGATTGCAGAACATACTGTAGCGGCTGGTGGTGCAATTGCTTTCATTGAAGCAAGTCAGATTAAAGCGCTGGAGGATGCTCAAGTGATCTGGTTTGATTTACCAGAAGCCAACCACTAGCCCCTACTCAGCTCAAAGCATATGGTGAGTGATTCAGGTGATCAGTCACCATTTTTAAAAATGGTAAGCAGGTTTAAGATTTAAACTGCCTATATGGCAGTGAACGTGATGCTGTAGATGTTGCGCTGAATACGCAATTTCTAAGCTGCAGCGATGCTCTGTAAATTTCTGCAATAACTGCTGTCTAAACTCTTGCTCAGTCATCTTCTCTTTGGCACAGATAAAGGCATAAGGCAGAACGACTGCATCCTTAACCAAATCCGCCACATCAAACACCAAAGCACCACGGCGGGTTTTTCCATGCATTACGGCAAAACCATGCGGAATACCTAAAACCCAAAGTGTTGTTGCTGCGAGTCCATAGGCCAGATAGTTGCCATGATTGAGAAAATCATTGGCTAAATCTCCCTGTTCCGGATTGCGGCTAAAATCTTTTAAGCCTGTGCGGGTTGCCGCAATTTTATAAAGCTGCTTGGTCATAGCCGCTTCGGTTAACAAGAGGTCGCCGACTTTATTTAAATGCGGTATTTTCTTCTCAAAACCTGTCAGTGCCTGCTGAATATCCAGATCATCCAGATAAAAACCTTCGGCTTTTAAGTCACGGTCTTTGTCCCAAACTTTTCTGATAAATTCAATTCGAGCCTGCTGAAACTGCTTGGCAACTTCTAAACGTTTTGCATCATCAAACCAGAATTGCATCCAGCCTTGCATATACTCCGTGGGACGATATTCACTTTGCGGTGTCATCCATTCAATTTCACAACCCATAAATAAAGGTGTGCCGCCTCCGCCACAAAACCCAACCAGAACACCTGCGCTGGCCAGCATACGCATCGCGGCCTGGATAATTGATGTTCCCGTTCCCAGCATAATGACCGTAGTATTGGCGATCGGAATATTCCAGTACTGGTTTTCATTTTTGGCTTCTGTCAAATACAGGACCCGACCATCTTTTTGCATGACCCGGGCATGCTCCAGGTAGTACACATTCGCGCGTTTGGAATGCAAGATGGCTTTAAGATCTGAAGGATTAAGTTGTTGCATTTTCTATTATTCTTGGTATCAAGTTAAGATCAATATAATGAGATTTATCAACAAATTCGAGCCTGATTTCAAGTTAGGCGACATTTTATGTCTCTTATTCATCTCTATAGAAATACAGTTTTAGGCCGTCTCTTGGAATGACTAGCTGTGTTATTCAGAAAGATTGAGCTTAATTTCATGCGAATCGCTCTATCCCCATCCTCTGCTGGATGAACTCTGTTGATTAAGTTATTGGTCTTCTGCTTTATTTTTATATTAGAGTTGTTTCACAAATCATTCTTTAATTAACGTAAAGGAAATTCCCTTTCCTTGTACGAATGGGTCAGGGAGAGGCTCTTATAACCCCCCCTCATCTTCTTGCGGAATATGCTCTTCATTCTAAAGAGAGAGGGAGCTTTTAATCTCTGTTTAAACATGTAATTAGCATTATTATTTTTCGATTGAAGAAAGAGATCTACTGATCAGACATTTATATAGAATCAGAACGCCTCAGTCTGCCCCAACACCTCATATAGACGCGTGCTTCAAAACGCCTCATTCTGCCATGATGATCGTTAAAAAGTGATTCATTTTTGATAGATATCATCAACCTTTGAATAAATGTTTTTAAAATTAGCTGGCTTTTTCCTTTTGATATGTCACTTCATAATCATTTAAATCTAAATGTTTTAACCGCTGCTTCAATGTTTTCAATGACCATGGCCAAGCCGCAAAATTACGCCCATTGGCGTCCAGATAATAACTCTTACAACCACCTGCATTAAAAACTGTTGTTTTTAAATGTTTTTGTACCAGCTCATTATGTTCTCTGATCACCTCTGGCTTAATGTTCAGTTGACTAATTCCCTGTTGCTTAATTTTAAGCAGACCATCCACAATATAATCCAGTTGTGCTTCTGCCAAACCAATAAATGAATCATAAACCAATACATTCGGCCCCAAGATCAAAAAAGCATTCGGTACATTTTCAATACTGGTGCCTAAATAAGCTTCTGGTGAACTATTCTTCCACAAATCATGCAAACATTCCCCCTTCTCATTGCTAATCCGCTTACCAATCGGTGGATGAGAAACCTCAAAACCTGTTCCCCAAATAATGACATCAACTTCATGGCGTTCACCATTTGCAGATACCACGTGATTGCCTTCTACTTTCACCAAGCCATGTGGAATCAACCGGGTATTTGCCTGCTGTAAGGCGGGATAATAATTATTGGCAAATAACAAACGTTTACAGCCAATAGTAAAGTTTGGAGTTACATTTTTGCGTAGTTCAGCATCTTCAATCTGAAAGCGCAGTATCAGTTTGGCCAGTTCACCTATCGGTTTTAATACCGCTGGGTTACGTAGGCCAAAATTAATTGCATTCAGTGACTGGGCCACTGTTTTCCGCCACGCTGTCTGAATGAAAGGAAATTTTGCAATCATTGCCTTGCTGAGGTTACCCAGCTCCATATCCGGTTTTGGAACCACCCACGGAGCTGTGCGCTGGAAGACATACAGTGCTTTAGCTTTGGGCTGAATTTGGGGCACAAACTGAATGGCCGATGCACCCGTGCCAATTACTGCAATCCGCTTATCTGTCAAATCATATTCATGATTCCATTGCGCTGAATGGAACATCTCCCCTTGAAAAGTGTCGAGGCCTTCAAGCTGTGGAGTTTGAGCTTCGGTAATAGGACCTGTGGCAAAAACCACGGTTCTGGACAGGTATTGGCCTTTATTGGTCTTGATTACCCACAAATGACACTGTTTATCCCATGCCGCATTTAACAGTTCAGTTCCAAATTCAATCTTGGCGCGGATCTTAAACTTTTCACTGACCTCTTCCAGATAATTCAGGATTTCAGGTTGACGCGCAAACAGATGACTCCAGTTTGCACTGGGCGCAAATGAATAAGAATATAAAGCCGAGGGTACATCACAGCCACAACCTGGATAAGTGTTTTCACGCCAGGTTCCACCGACCCGGGTCGCCTTTTCAATCATCTTGTAATTGTGATAACCCGCCTGATCAAGGCGAATGGCGGTGGCAATGCCTGAAATACCTGCACCCACAATAAATGTATCGTAAATATGTGGGGTTAATGCTTTTCTTTTAGCGGTGTCTAATTTTTCTGCTTGAGCTGTCATTTTAAATGTCCCTTAACTCTGATATTGACTTGGCTATCTTGCCAAGCTTTTTATCCTGATCTCCGCACTGACTTTAGACCTGAACTATTTATATGTCAGACACGCTGCTATGTTTATTGATTTAGCTTTCAAGTGAAGAGATTTCTTATTCCGCCTCATAGCCCAGATCGCGGAAGGTATTTCCTGTCTCCTACGAAAAAGGCTGGAGATTTTTATATTTCACTTCATTAACCGGTACAAATTACCCAAAAATTTCGCATATAAATTTGGAGCTATCCGTTTCATCAACCAGAATAATTTGGCATCAAGCTGAGGAATAGTATAAAGCTGGCCTTGATCCAGACGATCCAAAGTCAGTTCCGCGACTTTATTGCTAGTGGTCAATGCCAGATTAGTCAGGGCATAATCCATAATTCCTTTATGCGGGAGCTTGCCATTTTTAATAATATTGGTCGGCACCAGCGTTGGACAGACGACATTGACTTGGATATTAAACTTTCTCAGCTCGGCAGCCAGTGTTTCCGATAAAGCTCGTACACCGGCTTTAGTGACGTTATAGGCGGTCATTTCTGGAGCGGCGGTATAGGAGGCTGCTGAAGCGACATTAATAATGGCCCCATGTCCTAACTTTTTAAATTTAGGCACAAAATAATGACAACCATGCACCACGCCCCACAAATTTACATCAGTGACCCATTTCCAGTCGTCCAGCGTCACTTCATCAAACTTGCCACCCAAGCCGACCCCTGCATTATTAATCAGCAATGTGGTGGGGTGCTGCATTAACTGCTCGGCCTGATTCGCCAGCTGTTCGACTTGTCTGGCATTACCCACATCACATTTCACGGCAAACGCTTGGGCGCCCGAGGCTGTAATTAGCGCAACAGTTTCTTCAGCAGCCTCCAGATTAATATCAGCACACACCACCATACTGCCCCGTTTGGCCAGCTCAAGGGCGAAATTACGGCCAATCCCGCTTCCGGCACCTGTCACCACGGCAAAGGCATTCTGGCTGGGCTTGGTTTTTTTTCTAAATAATTTCATTTTTATTATCCAGCAAATATAGTCTTGAGCAGAATTAGCTTAGGCAGAAGCTGCAGGTACAGGCGGTAAAAATTCTTTCAGGAAATAAGGTGTTAACAATCCAGTTTCAGGATGCAATAATCGCTCTTTGTAATAGGCCAGATAGGCTGTCGTATCATGGTCATTAGGATGAAAGCTCGGACGCAGATATTCCAAAATATGCATAAAGCTGCTACCAAACACGCCACGCTCACTGCCAAATAACAAGGCTGTGCTTTCTAGCACATCTTTCATATAACGCGGATTTATCAAATTGCTGGGTTTACGCACAAATGGCATGAGATAACCGCCAAGCGACACCCCGCCCAGAATGGTTAAGCTTGCCAGTAAAAAACCGGTAATTCGTAGCCAGTAATTACCTGATAATTCCAGAAACACATCATAAGCAATATCTTTATGTTCGGATTCTTCCAACATATGCCACATCCACATGGCACGCTGTCTTTCATCCTGTGAACCCAGCAGATATGCCTCGTGCTGCATCATAAACTCGGCTAGAACCGCCGTATAATGTTCAATGCCGGCCATTAAGGAAAGCTGTAAGGAATGGGGCAGTTTGTAGATGCCATAATCAAACACTTTTGCAGCGATGGCGCGCAGCAACTCGACGGGATAGCCATTTTCCTTTAAAACTTCATCATTAAACTGATTATGAATTTTGGAATGAATGGCCTCTTGTCCAATCAGGGAGGTAAGCCTCTGTTTCAACACCGGATCATCAATAAAATCCCGATGATGACGTGCAGTTGCAATCACCACATCTTCACCAAAAGTCAAAAAAATTGACAAGGCATGAAAATAAGAAGAGGCTAATTCTTTATTGAGGAAAAACCGCTTATCTAGCTCTGCCGGGTTAAATTTAAAATCAAAGTGACGAATCGGAATGGGGGATTTATCGACAATATTTTGAACAATTCCCTGATATTTCGTACTTAATTTTTCTGTAAAAACGTTTCTAATAATTTGAGTGACCATAGTTTAATCCCTATAGAGAGAATAAAAAAATCCAAAACCAGCACCTGAGTTGAAGCGTAAAATTGTTTATAAGGTTGTTTCTGCAATTTTACTGAATACCATCCTTCAAACCTCAAGCCAGATCGTGCCGCATCCTTCCTGAAAAAGTTTAAAGGGGTGCCTGAATTCCTAACAGCATAGTGCACTGATAAAATATGACCAGAACCAAACTGCCCATATCACTATGAACTTTTTTGCCAATTCTGTGGATTAACATCTGCCTTACAGATGTGGCTTAGAAACCAGCCTCTGGATTTATTTTCCATGGCACAGCAAGTGCATATTGGATGGCAATGCAGACTCTAATTCAGAGGATGGATTTACTTACTTCCAGGAATAAAATTAAAAAGTTATTTTCAAACAAATCCTTGATTGAAAATATTAAAAAATAAATAGCTCTGCCCTGATGTACCAGTGACAGTTAAAACGATGGGGTCAATACCTCAGCATACCTAAGAATGGTGCTACAAAATATTAGCTCGGAGATTAAAGGATTCTGAAAGACGGTTAGCTCAAGTCGAAACCTTAACAAAAATTTAGATGGTAAAATATAAATTCACCTTGATCTTCGCCTAAAACAAAAAATGGATATTAAAACAATATCCATTTTTTTAATGCCTGACTTAACTGATCAAGGCTTTTCACCTTGAGCCAATCGTTGCTCAATCTCATTTAGCACAGCAGGCAAGTCTGCAATACTGTCAATGACATAATGCGCTCCTGAAGCATGCATTTTTGCATAAGCTTTTTCTTTTAGACTGACCTGTTCAGACTCAGGCAGTGCCTTCCATTCTTCATAGCTCAGACCAACCTCATTGCCACTCACGGCCAAGCCTACTGTCCAGCATCCCCCATTTAAGCCCTCATGAATACCCACGACGGTATCATCCACTTTCACCACTGTTTTAATATCCAGAACATCCAGTTCAATCAAGTTCTTCCATAACATTTCTGGATACGGACGACCATGTTTCACATCACTCGCAGTAATAATGCAATCAGGCACATAACCTTGTTGCGCTGCATCTTTTACCAACTCAGCAATCATCATACTGGCATAACCGGTATTGCTGCCGATTTTTGCCCCACGTGCGCGAATATCTGCAAATGTTTCCAGTGCGCCCGGAATCAGCTGTGAACATTGCGGAATGGCTTTTAACTGATAAGGAATAAAGTCCTGATATAAACGGTCAATATCGGCAATGGTTACTTCTGCCCCATGTGCCTGCTTCCATGCAGCTGCCACACGCGGCATGGCTAACACAGCTGCAATATGATCGCGTTTCTCCAAACCCATCGGCGCACGTGCTTCTTCAATGGTGATTGCAACCTGATTATCTGCAAACAATGCCATGAAAGCTAAAATTGGGGCACGTGAACCAAAATCGACTGTGGTTCCAGCCCAGTCGAAAATAACCGCTTGCAAGGTATTAGATGAAATTGTCATGAGTCTTTCCTTAAAAAATTAAATATAAATCAATAAAAATAAGCTAAATTATTTCTGGCAGTAGACTGAAATTGCAGCCAGTAAACGTTGAATGTCTTCCAGATAAACTCGCCAATATTGCCAATCCGGAAACAGTTCAAATCGGTGACTTTGCCGGGATAGATGACAAAACCTGCCTGTTTTAAATTCTCATAGAGCTCCTGAAAGCTAAAGTCGGCCGTATTTGGATACATAAATGTAGTAATGATCGGCGATTGTGGAATATCAGTATCAAGTACCAGTTTAAAACCAAGTTTTTGCATGCCATCCGCAAGACATTTTTGATTATTCACATAACGCTGATAACGGGCTTCAACCCCGCCTTCCTGCTCCAGTTCCAGCAAAGCCTGATAAAATGCACGTACCACATGTGTAGGTGAAGTAAAACGCCATTTACCATCATGCTGTTCCATGGTGTTCCATTGATCGTAAAGATCCAGACTTACTGAACGCGCCTGACCTTTGCAGGCTTGTAATTGTTCACGTTTTGCCAGAATAAAACCAAAACCGGGCACCCCCTGAATACATTTATTGGCACTTGAAATTAAAAAGTCGATTTCAAGCTTTGCAATGTCCATCGGCACCCCTCCAAATGAACTCATCGCATCCACGATCCAGACTTTGCCGGCAGCTTTCACAAGACGGCCAATCTCTTCAATAGGATTGAGCAAGCCCGTCGTAGTCTCACAATGCACACAAGACACATGAGTAATACTTGAATCGCTTAATGCCTTTTCAATATCACTTAAATCGGGAATTTGAGTCTCCGGATAAGCCAGCTCAACCACTTCGATATTTAAGCAACGTGCCATCTGCACCATGCGGGCACCATAGGCCCCATTATTAATAATTAAAATTTTGCCATTTTTAGGCAGGGCTGAACCTAATACAGTTTCTACAGAAAAACTGCCACTTCCCTGCATCAGCACGGCGCTGTAAAGTTCTGTTTCTGAGGTCGCCAAAGCCACTAAACGCTGGCGAATATCTTGCACCAGACCATTATATTCTTTGTCCCAGGTACACCAGTCACGCTGCATTACCCGGCGCACGGCTGGAGAAGTCGACAATGGTCCAGGGGTAAGCAGTAAATATTTGTTTTCTAGTTCAACATGCGCGTTCATTCATCAATTCCTTACTGAGACTTTCACTTTAATTACAATCAATATAGCGCAATCTGGTTTAAACCAGATTACAGAATATGGTTTTTTAATACTTCTTGCATAAAACCTGCACCTGTAGTCATCCCCTTGCCTGCAATAGCACTTATCAAGTAAATATTCGGTTCCGCTTCGGTTACACAGGCCAGCTCTTGAGGATGTGTGAGGTAATAACCATTCCAGCGAGACTCAATGGCTGGAAGTTTCAAACCTATTTTTTCTTTACAATATTTAAGAATAAATTGATTGATTTCTTCACGTTGATTAAATTGAGGTGTATCTTGAATGGCATGATATTCATGACTGTCGCCTAAAATAATCTGTCCAAATTCATTTTGTTTGATCAAAATATGAATTCCGTAGTCTTTGACCAGACCTTGCTGTGATTCTTCTTTTAATGCTTGATGACTGGGGCAAATTTCAAAAGCAGGATAACGGGAGATAGATAAGCCCGAATAAATCGATGCTTTCAGATCATGCGCCAAAGGCTGAGTCAGGGCCATTTGTAAAGCACAGCGCTGCAGACCCAAGTGCTGCAAGAGTTCTGGATATAGAATTTGTGTCGTTTCACCATGACAGATCAAGACTTTTTCTGCGCGATAATGCTGTCCTGAAGCCAGCTGGATTTCAGCATATCCACGGTGATAACGGGTGCGTACTACACAGGCATTACAATAGATTTCAATACCCAGTTGCTTGGCATATTGCAATAAACGATGTCCTGCCAGATGTGGTTCGACCGAATAATCTTCCTGAAATATTAAGGCACCGCTGATGTTGGCGCTGTGGTCCAGGTAACCATAACGTTCAAACACTTGTGTGCGGCTCAATAGTTCGACCGGAATCTGGTAATCCGGTGCAGCTTGAGCAAACTCATTCAGCACTTGCCATTCCAAAGCGGTATTGGCCAGATATAAACCATCGCGCTGCTGAAATGAAATATCATGCTGCGCTTGAATGCGCTGATAAAACTTGCGGGTTTCGAGCGCGTATTGGCGCCATTTTGCATCTGGACGGCTTAAAGCTGGACTTTCAGCCCCTGTTCAGCCGCCTGAATGGCCGCTGACAGTCCTAAAATACCGGCGCCGACAATAATTAAATCTGTTTTTGCTGTGTTCATCGAAGGTTTCCATGCCTTTTCAAGTTTTTCAGGATGCAAAATCCTAAGCCTTGTTAAAAAGCGTTCAAAAAATGAGTATTCATTAAGGTTTAAAACAAATTAAAAGGATAAAAAATAGAACTCTTTTCTCACCTAATGCTGATGCTCGCGCCAGCGCTGACTCGACTTCATCATTTTCCGGGTCAACAGCCAGTGCAACAGCTTGACTACACAGGACGTCACTAAAATCAAAATGCTCATGGCAACCGCTGCCACGGTATCCCCGGCATCATCCATATTCAGCACGGCCACCGAAGCCAAATTGGTATCCGGTGAGTAAAGGAAAATGGCCGCTGAAACCGTCGTCATGGCATTGACAAAGATATAGACCGACACATCACACAACGCAGGAAAGGTTAAAGGCAAATAGACTTTGTAAAACATTTTCCAATTTGAGGCTCCCAGACTTTGCGCAGCATGATCCAGTTGGGTCGGAATCTGTTTAATAGCATTGCTCAAGGTTAAATGCGGCACGGTGTAGTAATGGATAATGGTCGAAATCACTAATAAGGTTAATGAACCATATAGCACCGACATGGGATTTTCAGGCTGATTAAAAAACAGGATATAGGCTATTCCGAGTACCAGCCCGGGTACGGCCAATGGTAATAAAACCAGCATCTGCACATAATTTTTAATCACAGGATGGGCTTTAAAACGCTCGGTAAATAAAGCAATGATGAAAATCAGTACCGTACCGGCCAGCGTGCTCCAAAGTGCCAGCTGAATAGAGTTGAAATAACTGGACCAGCCACCGCCATCCACGTAGTCGAAGCGGTAATGGTTCAGCGTCAGCGAAAGATCGTAGGGCCAATAGCGGATAAAAGAAGCCAAGATTGCAGTGATCACAATTAATAAAATACTGCCTGCAATCACGCTGCAAAATATGATCAGCAGCTTTTCCAGACGTGGATTGTTCTTGATACGATAAGGCTGGATCTGGAAGCTCTGAAAGCGGGCCTGACGACGGCTTTGATAGCGGTCAAAAATAAGGCCATCACAGCAGGACAAAGCAGCAGAATAGAAATTACTGCCCCCATATTCATATTTTGCTGGCCAATAATTTGCTTATAAACATCCAAAGCCATCATATTGAACGAGCCACCAATTACCTTGGGAATACCAAAATCGGTAATCACATAAGTAAATGCCACCAGACAGGCACTGACCAGTCCGTAACGAATGGCAGGTAAAGTGACCGCCCAATGCGTCTGCCAACTGTTTTTACCTAAAACGTGAGAAGCTTCAATTAAACGCTGGTCAATATTACGAAAGGAGGCCATCATCAGCATAACCATGGCAGGAAACAGCCAGAAACAGTAACTGATGAGAATGCCCAAAGGCCCATAAATTTGCACATCACCCAGCAGACCTTTGAACACCCCCTGCTGTCCGAACAGATAGACCAGAGCCAATGAAGGTAAGAGCGAGGGAGCTAAAATCGGCAAAAATGCCACGGTTTTAAAAAATGCCTTGCCTCGCATATGCGTGTTGGTCAAGGCAAATGCATAGATACTGGCCAAACTCACTGTCACCAGCATCGCAGTACAGGCAATCCAGACAGAGTTGAAGATGGAGGACAACAGAGCTGGATTGGAAAAATAGGCTATAAAATTTTGCAGGCCGACAAATTTCTGATTTTCATCCAAAAATGCGCTTTGCAATAATAATAACAGCGGTACAATGAGACTTAGGGTCAGTACCATTGCTGCAACGAACAGCACTGCACTAGAACGTAATGAATAAAATGAAGGTTTGGATTTTTTACTGCTTAAAATGGCTTCTGCGGTTGACTGATTTAACATCTGGCTATTCCTTGCAAGTCAAACACATGTAAAGCCTGAGTCGGGATTTGTAGCCACATGTCATCCGCTAAATTCATGAGTTGCTGATTTTCAATATCAATTTGCAATTGGACTGGCGCAGCCTGTGGGTCATTTTGTTTCAATTCACAAAACAGGCGACGCTTCGCGCCAAGAAATTCCATATTTAAAATACGGACAGCTAAACTAAATCGTCCTTTACGCTCTTCTGGTTTTAAAGCCAATTCAATATTTTCTGGTCTAAATGCAATCTCGAGTTGCTCGCCTGCCCTAAAATTTATGCTTGGATGATCCAACTCATATTGCCCGGCAATCTTTAAGCTATGGGTTGAAATTGCTGTGGCCTGAATAAAGTTCATGGTGCCGATAAATTGCGCGACAAAACGGGTTTGTGGCTTATAGTAAATATTGTGCGGAGTATCCAGCTGTTCAATCAGGCCTTTATTCATCACCGCAACACGATCGGAAATACTTAAAGCTTCTTCCTGATCATGAGTGACCATAATTGCAGATAAATTCAGTTGTTGTTGAATGGCACGGATTTTCTGGCGCAGATTTAAACGCACCAAGGCATCCAAGGCAGACAACGGTTCATCCAGCAACAAAATATCGGGTTTCGGGGCAATGGCCCGTGCTAGTGCAACACGCTGCTGCTGCCCACCCGACAATTGGTTTGGATATTTATCACTAATCTCCGGCAGTTCAATCAGCTGTAATAACTCAGTAATGCGTGTTTGGATTTGTGCCGCTGTCCATTGTTTTTTATGCAGGCCAAAAGCAATGTTTTCTGCAACAGTCAAGTTTGGAAACAAAGCATAGTTTTGAAACACAATCCCGCATTTGCGTCTGGCAGTATTCAGGTGAGTAATATCGACATGCTGTTTAATAATCCGGCCATAATCGGGCTGTTCCAGACCTGCAATAATACGTAGCAATGTGGTTTTTCCGCAGCCTGAGGGGCCTAAAAAGCTGACAAACTCCCCATTGCTGTCCCACAATTTTTCACAAGAGGAAGCTCATTTGAGCTTCCTCTTGTTTTATGGGTATTTTATCGGGTGAAAATAAAGCTTTTAAAGTTCTTCTTTCAAACAAATTCACTTGAATTATT
>NZ_SMTB01000048.1:0-21202 GCF_006864105.1 Acinetobacter sp. RF14B
GTCGTATGGGTGTGGCGACTGCACGCGCAGAAACCATTGACCAGGCACGCGAACTGGCCCAACAGACTGCCGACCAAATTAGCGTTCATCAAAATTAAGCTGAAATACTAACGGATCCCTGTTCATGATCAATACCTTACCTTTGCTGAATTATATTCAAAGCAACCATGACATTCAGGCCATTAACCAGTGGCGTAGCGATGTTGAAAATCAGCTGCAGGAATGTTTTGAAAATGGACAGTCGATTCGTGACATCATTCTGGCACGCTCCAACCTGATTGATGAAGCCTTGCAGTTCCTCTGGAAACATGCCGGGCTGGATCAGACGGAGCTCAGCCTGTTTGCTGTAGGGGGTTATGGCCGCCGTGAAATGCTGCCTTATTCCGACGTCGACATCATGATCCTGTCCGAAAATAAGATTGTCCCTGAACAGGAACAGCGTATTTCGACCTTTATTTCCTCTCTTTGGGATGTGGGTAATTTCAAGCCCGGCATCAGTGTCCGTACGATTAATGAATGTGTGACTCAGGCAAGCAGTGACTTAACAGTGGCCACCTCCCTGATTGAAGCTCGTCTGATTATTGGCAATGAAAACCTGTCTAAATGGCCTCGGCGGATTGTTTCACAGACTTGGACGGATAAGACCTTCTTTGATGCCAAGGTCAATGAACAGCATAAGCGCTATGCTCAGCACAATGACACCGAAAGCAATCTGGAACCAGACATCAAAAATGCCCCAGGCGGCATCCGGGATATTAACCAGATTGGCTGGATTGCCAAACGGCATTTTCGGGTCAACCGTATTTATGACTTGGTGCATCTGGGTTTTATTTCAGAATTTGAACTGGCCGTACTTGAAGAGGCAGAAAGCTTTCTCTGGGAAATCCGCCATCATTTGCACCGTTTGACCAAACGTGATGAAAACCGCCTGCTGTTTGATTATCAGCGGGAAATTGCGGCCAAATTCGGTTATGTACGCGAAGAAGGCCATCATCAGAATTATCCGATTGAACAGTTCATGAAGCGCTATTATCGCAGCGCACAACAGGTGTCTACCCTGAATGAAATGTTGCTGGCTTACTTTAGTGAATCGGTGATTACGCCACGTTTACCGCAGTATGAACGTCAAATTGAAGAAATTAACGAAAACTTCAAGCTGGTCGATGGCAAGCTTGCCGTTCAGCATCACAAAGTTTTTTCAGAAAATCCCAGCGCTATCTTGGAAATTTTTTATTTACTGGCCAACCGCCCGGAAATTGAAGGTATCCGTGCCCGCACATTGCGTCTGCTGACGCTGGCAGCGAAACGGATTGACCAGAGTTTTCGCGATAATCCAATTCATCAGGCACTTTTCATGGCGATTATCCGCTCGCCATATCGCCTGTATGACACTCTAGTAACGATGAAGCGTTATGGCGTACTGGGCAATTATATTCCGGCCTTTGGCCAGATTACCGGCCTGATGCAATATGACCTATTCCATATTTATACCGTGGATGCTCATACTCTGCTCTTACTGCGTAATCTGAACCGCTTTAAGGAACCCGGTTTTGCCAAAGATTTTCCAGTGGTCAGCTCTGTGTTCCAGCGTCTCAGCCGCCGCGATATTGTCTATCTGGCTGCCATTTTCCATGACATTGCCAAAGGGCGTGGCGGTGACCATAGCGAACTCGGAGCAGCTGATGCCATCAAGTTCTGCCGGACGCATGGCTTTACCGAACGCGAATGTAATCTGGTTGCCTGGCTGATTCAAAATCATCTGCTCATGTCAGTTACTGCACAGAAAAAAGACATTTCTGACCCGGATATAGTACGGGAATTTGCAGAAAAAATGGGAGATATGGAACATCTGGATTATCTATACACCCTCACCGTCGCCGATATCAATGCAACCAATCCAAAACTCTGGAATACCTGGCGTGCCTCTTTAATGCGTCAGCTATACACCCATGCCCGTGATGTCATTCGGTCCGGTCTGGGCCGCCCGGTCGATTATAGAATGCTGATTGAAGATACCAAGTTTGCAGCCAGTGAACTCTTGGTTAATGATTTCTCACTCTACGATGTAGAAACCGTCTGGCAGGAGCTGGGCGATGATTATTTCCTGAAAGAATCAGCCGATGAGATTGCCTGGCACACACGCGCCATTTTGGAGCATGGGGACAATCCTGCACCTTTGGTATTAATGCGCGCGCACCGCAAATATGCACAAGATGCAGTCCAGATCTTCATTTATACCCAAGACAAGCCGAACCTGTTTGCCACCACTGTGGCCATTTTGGACCGCATGAATCTGGATGTGCAGGATGCGCGGATTATTACTGCAACCAAAGCATTTAGTCTGGATACCTATGTGGTGCTGGACCGTTTTGGCACTCTGCTCACTGATCCAGAACGCGAAGCAACTGTCATTGACGCGCTGAAAGAGGCCTTGAGTCATTCAGATGAATATCCGGGCCTGATGCAGCGTCGTATTCCTCGCCAGTTACGCCATTTTGATATTGAAAATACGGTCGATATTACTTTAAACCCGGCCTTGAATCAGAATATGGTTGAAATTGCAACGCTGGATCAGCCGGGTCTGCTGGCCAAGATTGGCGGCCTGTTTA
The DNA here is from genome assembly GCF_006864105.1 of Acinetobacter sp. RF14B. Taxonomy (NCBI): domain Bacteria; kingdom Pseudomonadati; phylum Pseudomonadota; class Gammaproteobacteria; order Moraxellales; family Moraxellaceae; genus Acinetobacter; species Acinetobacter sp. RF14B. Next base: position 2,610 of record NZ_SMTB01000048.1, read on the forward strand.
TGATGCGTGGCCTGGATATTCACTCTGCCAAGATTGCCACCCTAGGCGAACGTGCTGAAGATATTTTCTTCGTCACCAAAAAGGATGGAATTCCGATGACCCAGGCGGAGTCGCTTAGCTTTGCAACTGCGCTCAAAGCGGCTCTGGATGAGGCGTCTCATCAGGTCAATGCTCAACACTAACCCTTTGCTCGGGAATACACGCATGAACTCCAGCTTGTCTTTATTACATCCTTATCCCTTTGAAAAGTTAAACCAGCTTTTTGCCGGCATTCAGCCCGCGGATCTGCCTCTGATTCCTCTGTCTATTGGCGAACCCAAACATCCTGCACCTGAGTTTGTAAAAAAAGCAATTATTGATAATTTACAGCACCTTTCGACTTATCCAAATAGCAAGGGGCTACCCGAGTTACGTACCAGTATTGCCAATTGGCTGAGCCGACGTTTCAAGCTGAATACAGTCAGCGCCGAAAGCCATATTTTGCCAGTTTCAGGCACCCGTGAAGCAATTTTTTCCTTTGTTCAGGCACTCATTAACCGGGAAGATGCCCCTTATGTGGTCATGCCCAATCCCTTCTACCAGATTTATGAAGGGGCGACCTTATTGGCAGGTGCCCAGCCTTATTTCATTAACTGTACTGAAGAAAATGACTACTTGGGTGATTTTGACGCTGTGCCGGCCGCAGTCTGGGAAAAAACTGCCCTACTCTTTGTTTGTACGCCTGGCAATCCGACAGGTGCGGTACTGTCCAAAGAACAGCTTAAAAAGCTGATTGCCCTTTCAGATCAATACGGTTTCGTAATTGCCTCAGATGAATGTTATTCCGAACTCTGGTTTGACGAAGCCCCGACAGGCTTATTGGAAGTTTGTGCTGAAATTGGCCGTGATGATTATAAAAACTGTGTGGTCTTCCATTCGCTGTCTAAGCGTTCCAATCTGCCCGGGATACGTTCAGGCTTTATTGCAGGTGATGCGGCATTACTACACTCCTATTTACAGTACCGGACCTACCACGGCGCAGCCATGCCGGTCCAGCATCAACTGGCTTCTATTGCAGCCTGGAATGATGAAACCCATGTGGAAGAAAACCGCATACAGTACCGAGCCAAGTTTGACCTGTTCCAAAACGAGCTAGGCACTTTATTGCCCCTCAAAAAACCAGATGCCGGTTTTTACTACTGGCTAAAAGTCGATCATGACGAAGAATTTGCCAAAACTCTGATGAAAAAAGTCCATATCAAGGTGCTGCCGGGCCGTTATCTGTCGCGTGAAACTCCAGCGGGCAATCCGGGTGAAAATCATGTACGTTTGGCTCTGGTTGCTGACCTTGCCCAGTGTGAACAGGTGGTGCAGCGTTTAAAAATGATTCTCTGATTGTAGTGCCTCAATCAAAATAAAACCCACTTGCCAGAAGTGGGTTTTTTCATGAAGGTTTATTTTAGTTTAGATATTTGTAGTCAGAATCCCTACGCCTTAGCTTTCGATTTCACTTCAATCACAACGCCTTTTGAATCTCTTCTTCCAGATCTTCCGGCTTGGTCGTGGGTGCAAAACGGTTCAATACTTTGCCATCACGCCCTATCAGAAATTTAGTGAAGTTCCATTTAATGCCATTGCCCAGAATGCCTTTAGAATTATTGGTCAGATAACGGAAAATCGCATGAGCTTCCGGACCTTTTACATCGACTTTGGAAAACATCGGAAAAGATACTCCGTAATTCTTCTGGCAGAATGTACCGATCTGCTCATTCGTACCCGGGTCCTGGCCGCCGAACTGGTTACACGGAAAACCCAATACTTCCAGACCTTGGTCCTTATATTTCTGGTACAGTTTTTCTAATCCGGCGAATTGCGGGGTAAAACCGCATTTACTTGCAGTATTCACGATTAAGAGAACTTTACCTTCATAATCTGCAAGGCTTTTATTTTTTCCATCTAACAATTCAGCTTCAAGCTGATAGATGCTGGTCATGGATAGGTTTCCTCATCATTTTTTTCTTGTGTTTTTAAGTCTAAAGAGGCTGAGTTTACACAATAGCGTAAACCCGTCGGTTCTGGGCCATCTGGAAAAACATGCCCTAAATGTGCGTCACAATGATGACAGGCAATCTCAGTTCTGATCATGCCATGCGAATGATCTGATATTTCTTCAATGGCCGAGTTATTCAGCGGACGAAAGAAACTTGGCCAACCAGAGCCGCTGTCATATTTTGTCTCTGAAGAAAAGAGCGGCGTCCCGCAGCAACGGCAGACATACACGCCATCCTGTTTGGTATTCCAGTACTTTCCGGTAAATGCCGGCTCGGTTCCTTTCTCGCGAGTAATGCGAAACTCTTCTGGTGATAACTCTCTTTGCCATTCCCGGTCGGTTTTATTGAGTTTTCCCATCACTAACTCCTTTAAATCTTTGACATTCAATGTCATGCTTCAGTACTTCCATATTTACGCTAGAGATGAAAAAAATTCTAGCGAAATTTCAGCATAGATTGTGACATTTGCGTAATCTATAGTTTTAAACTCTAAATTAATTGGATGGAATTATGTCCGGCATTGCTAACACAACCCCTCGCGAAATCAAAAAATCATCTAAGCTCGAGCATGTTTGCTACGACATTCGCGGACCTGTGTTACGAGCGGCCAATGAAATGGAAGAAGCCGGACATAAAATTATCAAGTTAAATATTGGCAACCCCGCCCCCTTTGGCTTTGAAGCACCTCAGGAAATTATTAATGATGTTGCGCTCAATCTGCCAAATGCAGTCGGTTATACCGACTCTAAAGGGATTTTCCCGGCACGTAAGGCCATTTGCCAGTATTATCAGCAGAAAGGCATTCTGGATATGCACGTTAATGATGTGTATGTCGGTAATGGTGTTTCCGAGCTGATTGTAATGGCCATGCAAGGCCTGCTGGATGATGGCGATGAAATGCTGATTCCGATGCCGGATTATCCGCTCTGGACTGCGGCAGTCAATCTGTCTGGCGGTACAGCCATCCATTATAAATGTGATGAAGAAAATCACTGGTATCCGGATATTGCGGATATGGAAAGTAAAATCACGCCAAATACCCGTGGTATCGTGATTATTAACCCGAATAACCCGACCGGTTCAGTTTATCCGCGCCATGTGCTGCAACAAATTGTCGATCTGGCTAAAAAATATGACCTGATCCTGTTTGCTGACGAAATTTACGACAAAATCATTTATGACGGGATTGAGCATGTTTCTGTCGCGGCTCTGGCCGGTGACCAGCTATGTATCTCGTTTAACGGTTTATCCAAGGCCTACCGTATTGCAGGTTACCGTTCTGGCTGGATGGCAATCACGGGCGACAGATCACGTGCCATGGATTATATCGAAGGTCTGGACATGCTGGCCTCAATGCGTCTTTGTGCCAACCATCAGGCACAATATGCAATTCAAACGGCGCTCGGCGGCTATCAATCAATTAATGACCTGATCCGTCCAGGCGGACGTTTATATGAGCAGCGCAATATTGCCTGGGAAATGCTGAACGAGATTCCAGGTATCTCCTGTGTCAAACCTGAAGGTGCAATGTACTGCTTCCCGAAACTTGATCCAAATGTCTACCCAGTCGAAGATGATGAAAAACTGATGCTTGATCTGCTACGTGCCGAGAAAGTTTTACTGGTTCAAGGTACGGGCTTTAACTGGCCAACCCCAGATCATTTCCGGGTCGTCTTCCTGCCAGCTGAAAATGAACTGCGTGAAGCCATCACCCGCTTGGGCCGTTTCTTCGCAAAAATGCGTTAATTTTCCAGAGCCCAATAAAAAAACCGCATATATCTATGTGGTTTTTTTATATCTGCAGCAAATTTCCAGTGTGTACCGTGGCTGAACTCTTTAAAACTGGCCTCTCTAGAGGCCATTTACTGAACCCATGGGTTCCTTAAACGGTGATTTTTGCCACAAACCCGACTATTCATGCTATTTTTTAATCAAATATTATAATTTGATGAGCACATGGATGTCCTCAAATACAATCAAACTCAGTCTGTTTCTCTGCCTGAGCATGTGCCTCGGCATTGGTATCCTGCGCTTTTCTTATACGGCACTTTTGCCTGGCACCCGAGAAGCATTTGCCTGGACGACAAATTTTGCCAGCCTGCTGGGCAGTGCCAATTTGCTCGGTTACCTGATCGGGGCGTTTACAGCCATGCGGCTGCCGCAAGACCGGAGCATGGCTCATTATATTCAAATGGCAGCCATTGCAGGCGTGTTCAGTTTACTATGCTGTGCTTTTTCAGGATTTTCCGAGATTTGGTATATCTCTTGGCGTGTCATTTCCGGAATCAGTGGTGGACTCTTGATGATCTTATCGCCGAGTGTGGTGGCGCAGTGTTGCGACCTTCAGGATCGGCTGAAAATCAACTTTATTGGATTTAGCGGAATTGGCCTAGGTGTGCTAGTCGCCACCCTGTTCCTGCCTTATCTGGATCAGATGTCTATCCAGACTGCCTGGCTCATCTTATGCGGTTTTGCCTTGTTTATTTGTTTATGTTTAAGTTTATTGCTCCAACAGTTTAAACCCTATTTGTCCACACAAGCAGCCACCAATTTACCCAAAAATTCTCTAAATTCAGTTTTTTATAGCTTATTGACCGTTTACGCCTGTAGTGCGTTTGCCTATATTCCGCATTCACTTTTCTGGGTTGATTACTTAAGCCATCAGCTCGAACTCAGTTTATTCTGGATTAACTTTAACTGGATTTTATATGGCCTAGGAAGTGCATTAGGTGCCTTAACGGCCTATGCACTGGCGAGAAAATTCGGTAACTTTAGCGCCCTGAAAATTCTTTACAGCTTGTATATTGTCGCTATATTACTGGCAACAGCAAAACAGAGTTCTCTGCTCACTTTCGGCTCTTCTTTTTTTACCGGCCTGCTTAACCCGGCGGTGGTGTTTTTGACTTCTTATACCATTTTACAGCTGTACGGACTGGCTTATAAAAAGCTCTGGAGTATCGCCACCCTATGTTTTGCTGCTGTTCAACTAATTGGTGGCCTTAGTTTTAGTGCTTTGCAATATTTAGGCTTAAGCTATTATCAGCAATTTGTATTGGCTGCGTGTGTGCTTTTGTTGGGAGCACTCCAATTATTCTGGTGTACACACCCCGCCCGACTCAAGTCTCATGAATCCACCCGCTCTCTTGCCGCTCAGGAAGAAGGTAGCAAATAGGGATAAGGATTAGTGGCGCCTTGCTTGCTAAAGTAAATACCATAATGCAAATGCGGTGGAGTGTTTTTGGCATTGCCCGTATTACCCACATAAGCAATGACTTCCCCGGCTTCTACCCAGTCACCCTCCTGAATATGTGCAGCATAATCTTCCAGATGGGCATAATAATGCTGGCTTAAATTCGGCCCAGTTATCCAGATGACTTTTCCACCCAATGAATTGGTTCCCACACGGCGAACAATCCCTTGAGTTGTACTCAGTACAGCTGTTCCACGTCTGGCAAAAATATCAATTCCCTGGTGTTTACGTCCTTCACTGCGCGCAGCACCCCAGGTATCCTGAATCTGGCCGGGTTGAATGCCTTGTACTGGCATGGTCAGCGGTCCGACCAGTTCCGCTTTCTGCAACTGCCAATAGAGATAAGGCGTCTTCCAGCTTCCAGCCTCACCTGAAGGGGGTGGCTGACAGGCCATTAAAAGCACCGCCAAACTGAATAGCATAATAATGGTTTTTATAATTTTCACTCCTACTTATATACCAAGTTTTCCGTTTCCCCTCTTAAGTAAAAGTCTCAATATATTCGGGTCTGTTATTTTGAGTGATGATTCTTATAAGCAAAAGACTAAAACAAAGCCCTCACAAGAGGGCTTTGTTGTTTAAATGAGGGTTGAGAGAAATCTATTTACGCTTTTTCGCACGAGATGGCTTGGAAGGTTGTTGCTGTTGCTGTTGCTGTTGTTCGTCATTCTGAATATTATCTTTTTTGTCCTTTTGCTGGACTTGACGATGTTTAGCCTTAGTTTTTGCCATAAGTTACACTCCTTTGGAGAAGATCTCTATCACTGGAAGTTCATTCATCACTCTAACGTTTATATGAAATAAGCCAATCACCAAGCTGTATCTAAACACGTCAATGTAAAATGACTTCCATTAAACGCTTGAAATTATGTGGGTACTTTTTTAGTTTTTTACAAATTTTACATAAAACTTCATGCTGATACCTGTTTTAACTTTTGTTTGTTTTTTTAAACTTAATTTACTTAAATTTTCCAGTTTCTTTTTATAAAAAACCCGCATTAAATACGGGTTTTTCAGGACAGTACGCCGCGCCCTATTCATCCATATTGTCAATAATGGCATCACCAAATTCGGAACAGCGCAATAAGGTAGCATCTGGCATGAGGCGTTCAAAATCATAAGTCACAGTTTTATCGGCAATCGCACCAGAAACTCCCTTGATGATCAGATCGGCTGCCTCAGTCCAGCCCATATCACGGAGCATCATTTCGGCGGAAAGGATGATTGACCCCGGGTTCACCTTATCCTGTCCGGCATATTTAGGTGCTGTACCATGCGTGGCTTCATAGACCGCAATCGAACCGCCAATATTGGCACCTGGAGCAATACCGATACCACCCACCTCGGCTGCAAGCGCATCGGAAATATAGTCCCCATTCAGGTTCAAGGTCGCAATTACGGAATAATCAGCAGGACGCATCAGAATCTGCTGCAGGAAAGCATCTGCAATCACATCTTTAATAATAATGTCTTTACCTGTTTTAGGATTTTTAATTTTTACCCATGGGCCGCCGTCGAGCAGTTCACCGCCAAAGCGCTCCAGCGCGACTTCATAGCCCCAATCCTTAAACGCCCCTTCGGTATATTTCATGATATTGCCTTTGTGCACCAGCGTTACACTTGGCTTGTTATTGTCAATTGCAAACTGGATGGCCTTACGCACCAGACGCTGCGTCCCCTCTTTAGATACCGGTTTAATGCCAATTCCGCAATTTTCCTCAAAGCGGATTTTGGTCACGCCCATTTCTTCTTTTAAAAACTTGATGACTTTTTTAGCTTCTGGTGAGTCCGCCTTCCATTCAATACCCGCATAAATATCTTCGGAGTTTTCCCGGAAAATAACCATATCGGTCAATTCAGGATTTTGTACAGGAGAAGGTACGCCTTCAAACCAGCGTACCGGGCGCACACAGACATACAGGTCTAATTCCTGACGTAATGCAACATTCAAGGAGCGAATCCCGCCACCCACAGGGGTAGTCAGCGGGCCTTTGATGGAGATTACATAATCACGTAGCGCTTCGAAGGTTTCTTCCGGCATATAGGTGCCATAAATCTTGTTGGCCTTTTCACCGCAATAAACCTCCATCCACTCAATGGAACGCTTGCCTCGATAAGCTTTTAAAATGGCAGCATCTACCACTTTTTGCATGGTCGGGGTAATATCTACACCAATACCGTCCCCCTCAATAAAAGGAATGATAGAATTATTGGGTACATTTAATGAGAGGTCTGCATTGACGGTTATTTTATTCCCATCCGCAGGCACCACGATTTTTTGATAACCCATTGTACAAGTTCTCCCTTTGTAGCTGGCGAATTTCAAAATATTTGCCAAATAGACAATACGTTCAACTTTTCTTCACGCCTCATATTCTAATCGTATTTTAAACTGTTCGAGATTTATACAGGCAATAGCCACATTTCCCGGTTAAATAAAACGCAATGTTTTGCAGTTTTATGTAATTACAGAAGCCATTTCCTATAAAAATCGTCATTGAATATCAGATTCTGTCTTAATCAATATTAGTCTGTGAGAGCCACCTGGCTTTGTTACATACCGCTGCTCTTAAAGGCATCTTCAACACGATCATTTCACAATCAAGAAGCCAGTATCTACAATCTATTGCACCGCCCATTGCTCTTCCTATAACCAAGCTTTAATTAAGCCAGGCAATCTCTCCATCTGGTTTGATCCTAAGACTCAAGGATATGGCCTAGCCATAAGGTAAACACGGGCAAAATCCAACCTATGCTGATACAGCACTTCAATACTGTAGACAATTGATTCAGATCGTTCAGCACATGTCATGATTCCTCCAAGAAAAAATGTAAAGCCTTAGAAAGACAAAAAAAATTGAATCTTAAGAGAGAAATGAATTATTGAAAATCATCAAATGTCTAGGAAGAGCGATGGGGAAAAGTAGTCTGCGTATCATCACCGCAGCTTGGTCGAAACTAAGCTGCATTGCATCCAACTATTGAGCGATAAATTAAGGGCTAGAAACTTTCCTGATCAGGTGGATAAAATTCACACACGTTTAGCAGTTCTCAACAGATTCACAAAATTAGGTCAATCTCATACCCACATTGTGCCTTGGATTTGAGTCGCTTGGGGGTAACTCTGACTTCTAAATCTTTATGCAACAGAGCCAATTTTAATTGTATAAAATACTCACAATTTTGAAATTGCCCATTAATTCTTATCCGCTGCCGATAAAAAAATCCCCTGCCAATAATGCATATTTAGCAGGGTTTTGTATGCTTTAATCTGTCTGGCGAAAAATATAAAACTATACGACTAACCCCCGAAGATTTGTCTTCGGATTTTCCAGATGAGTTCACTTAAATTATTAAATTTGACGACTGGATAGAATTTTGTGTTACTTTTCATTTGGTTTTCTTACAGAACCAAGACAAACAATAACATCCTCCAAGTAATTTCTTCATTAAGGTTTAGTCTTATTTTTTTGTCTAATGTAAGAGTAAATACATGAATACTTTATCTAAAATCGCTTTAGCTACTTTAATTTCTACTAACTGTGCAATTGCTGTTGCTGCTGAAGCTCAACCTACTGAAGCTCCTGCATCAGAAGTCGCGACTCAAGAAGCTAGCGCTTCTGAAGCTACAACCAACGAAAGTGCTGCAACTCAAGAAGCAACAAAATAATTTTAATCTAGGTCTGCACAAACCTAAAGAACCCACATATTTAGTGGGTTTTTTTATTTTATCCAAAACACTTTGGCATAGACCTAAGCAGAGCAAATTACAGGTTTGCACAGCGCCATACTTTCTGCGAATTATTAAATGTCTCTCAAATAATCCCGACACACTTTAATTTTTTCATCATTAACTGTGGACTCAATTTCAGGCATACTATGCAAGCCAAATAGGCAAAACCAGAATTAATAGCTTTATTGAAACTGATTCTATAAAACCTCCCGCAGGAGGTTTTAAAAATAATGAATGCTGCAGCTTATTTTTTATAAATCGGATCAGGTAAATCCATTCTATTTTCAGACATTGCTTTTCTGGCTACATCTGGCAAATCGGTAATAACACCATCCACACCAATACCGATCAAATGATTTATAGTTTCAATATCAGATACAGTCCACGGAATAACTTTTAAATTATTTTGATGTGCTTTTTCCACCATTTCTTTAGTCGTATATGGCACATAGTTAAAATCGCCTATTTTTCCATTCTGTGGATTACCATGTACGGGTGAAACAGCATCTGCACCAAAGGACTTAACCGCTGCTATTAAGTCACCATTAAAATCATCAATATCTAACCCACCTAACCAAGGGGATTTACCTGGTTGACCTACTTGTAAAAACTGCTGTCCATTTGTTAAAGCAATAATCGGTAATTTAGGATTTAGCTCTTTCACAAGCATTAAAGCTCCCCAATCAAAACTCTGAATTGTAATCTGATTTTCAAATCCTGATTTTTTCACTTCCTCTAAAACAGCTTTAACGAATTGCTCGCGCGGTGCAGTTTGCTCTGGCGCTCCGGCCTCTATCTTGGTCTCAATATTCATTAAGACATTTTCTGATTTATATTTTTTAACTAAAGTAAAAAATTCTTTAAGAGTTAGCATTTTAGCACCAGGGCTAGTCAGCTGCTGTGGGTAGTCTTTTAAGCGCAAAGAACCACAATCCATTGTTTTAATCTGCTCTAAAGTTAAGTCTTTTATATATTTTCCAACATACGGGTAATCTAGATCCCCCACAAAAGCAGGGCCTGTATCTAGACACTTATTTTTAGAAATTTGACGATCATGTGTTACTACTACTTTTCCATCTTTAGTAACTTGTGTATCTAATTCTAATGTAGTTACTCCCATTTCAAGCGCATTGCTAAATGAGGCAATACTACTCTCTGTTCTTAAACCTAATCCTCCTCTATGTGCCTGAAGATCAAAGTCCCTGTCTTTAAAGAACAAATGTTTTTCTTCTGAATCAGGATTTGATACTTGGATATCATCATTTTCATTATCACACCCTGATAAAAAAAGTACTGAACCGATTAAAATTGCTAAAAGTGACTTACTCATATTAAAGCTTCATATTTTTTTAAGAAGCAGCAAGATTAAGTCATGCATATTACAAGATGATTAGAACGCTATAATTTCATAGTGTTGAATAATAAAAAGCCCATCATTTGATGAGCTTTTTAACACCGGGTCAATTTTGTATAGAACGACCACTCTACAAATAGTAGTGTCTTATATAAAGCTTTTCTGTCAATTCAGCTTTTCTCAAGTTTTCACGGTAAATATCAGCATAAAAACTATCTCATTACGCATACTTAAAAGAATGATTTCCACCATATCTTCGATTGAAGCAATAGCACCACAACGATTTCAACAAAGGTTGAAGAGGTGTCATGTTGGAAAGTGCTGGTGGAATCCGAGCGAAAGAGTTTATGCAGTTACTGGCTATTGAAAAGGATAAATTTTATGCGCTAGTAAATTCTGGCGACCTTCAGCAACCAATTTGTCCGAAAAAGACGTGTGCTGGTAGCCATCGTACGTCAAGAATAAAGTTGAAGAACATAAAACAGAATCTGCTATGATAGCCCACACATAGTGGGCTTTTATTTACCAACTTTTACCCCTACTTCTCCCAAAGCGGGTAACCAAACGGGTAAGATTAAAACCACAATAAAATTATCTTATATTTTTTAGTAGGTTACAGTGAAAATTGTCATTCTAAACAAACCTTATGACGTCCTCTCCCAATTCCGCGCTGATGAAAAACATCAGACCATGGCGGATTTCATTGATGATCCGGATTTACGCATCGCAGGCCGTCTAGATATGGATTCGGAAGGTCTGATGTTCCTGACCGATCATGGCGGCTTGAACCAGTTTATTACCAACCCGGCGAATAAAAAATTCAAGACCTATCTGGTTCAGGTCGATGGTGAGATGACCGAAGAAGCGCTAGAGCAGCTTCGTAAAGGTGTCGAGCTGAATGATGGAGTGACTTTGCCAGCACAGGCGATTAAAGTCGCTGAACCGGAATGGTTATGGGAGCGTAATCCTCCAGTACGTTATCGCGCTTCAGTGCCGACGTCGTGGGTGGAAGTTTCGATTTGTGAAGGCCGTAACCGCCAGGTTCGTCGTATGACCGCTGCTGTTGGCTTTCCAACGCTGCGCCTGATTCGTACTAAAATCGGTTCAATTGATCTGGTACAGATGGGCCTACAACCGGGTGAAACCAAAGAAATCGAACCGCTGCTGTATCCAGACTTTAAAGATGTGCCTGCACAAGAACCTTATCGTTCACGTTCTTATGTGAAGAAACCGGGCGGCAGCGGCGGCAAACCTATGCATAAAAATGCCAGTAAAGCTGGGGCAGCCAAGAAAAAAACGGGTACCCCACGTATCTGGCAAATGGAAGAAAGTGAAAAGCCTCGTCGCAAGACCAATGGTACTACCCGTCCAAATACCAAATCACGTGGTCGTGGACGAAATGGTCGTTAATATTTAATGCTCCTGGCCAAAATAATAGACAGCTCCTGCCTCTAAAGATAACCTAACTTTAATCTTTGGAGACATATTGAGGGCTATCTTGTGCAGCAGTGCTGCTCAAGTCCTGACTTTAAACAGCAAGCACTTGATTATGCTCTTTCAAACTCACACGAGCCCATCGCTGCAATCGCCCAAAAATCAGGTGTGGGTTATTCAAGCTTAGACAAAGGGATTAGTGAAACTAATCCAACGGGTTCAAGTAAACGTCAACTTGAACCAGAAGAGCAGCGGAGTTTGGAATTAAAGAAAGAAGTCAAACAGCTCAAGGAAGCCAATAGCATCTTCAAAAAGCGCGTGTGTACTTTCTGACAGATCATGCCAAGAAAAGTACACGGTAATGCAAGATCTGAATGTGAATGAAGTCACGGTATCTTCTGCCTGTAAATGTTAGGTATCAGCACTTCAGGCTATTATGCCTGGCGCAAACGCCAGGCCGATACAGCGCTTAAAAGCCGTATATTGGCAGCAAGCTGCACGAGTGGTGCACTTTTATTGGTATATGACATACATGATTTAGATTATGGCAGAGCGAACGTACCGTTCGAAGGATGCTAGAAAAAGCTTGGTTTACGTAGCAGGATTGCAGGTAAATGCAAGCATACAACTGATTCGAACCATCGTTTGCCTACACGCCAATTTACAGTCACTCAGCGAAGCAATGCGTCTCAGGACAACAGATATTAGCTATATCCCTTATCCAAACCTTGTTAGCTGTATTGATGTGGGAGGCTGGATCTGTTTAGCCGTCCTATTGTCGGTTGGCAAACCAGCCATCGAATAGACCGTCAATTGGTGTGTGATGTGTTTAATTATGCAAAAGCTTCTTTCACCCATTTAAAAGCCCATGTGCTACATGGCAATGTGTTGACCACTCGAAAAGAGGCAAAAGCTGTCTTGTTTGACTATATTAAAGTCTATTACAATCGGGTCAGAAGGCATTCTGCAAATGGTCGGTTAAGCCTTTAAGCAGAAATATTTTAAGAATTTAGAGAGATCGATTGCTCACGATACTGTCTAGGATCAAAAAAACATAAACCATTAGAGCGATAATATTTAAAGTGTAGCAACCATAGTCTTAGCTCTTATAACTAATGCTAAAAAAACCATTATAAAAAAGCTTATTCAGTTATGAAATATAGTACTGAATAAGCTTAAAAGGTGAATATTGAAATTCAATAATGGCAACTCTTAAACCATTGCTGGATCGCTAACAGAGTCTTTACCTATCTCTACACGACCAGCAAAGCGTCTATAAAACTTATTATCTTGACTACATGTAACAGCAAAATCATACCATTGCCATGCTTCTCCCAAATCCCAGTAATGAGTAACAGTCTGTTGAGCTTTAACATTAATTTTAATAGACTCATCTGTACGATAAGCAAGAGGTGTTAAAATAAAATCGATTTCTTTAGTCGAAATATTAATCAAATCCACATAGACATTGCCATTATTAATGTCATAACACACTCGTATTTCAGGATTGATTTCTAAGTATTTATTGCGGTTTAGATCTCCTCGAAAATGTCGATGATAGCCGTTTGGTCCGAGCACCCAAAGGTCGTACATTCCTTGGTTATCCTGTTGTACCTTCCAGACATCATCTAGTGTTTTTCCTGCTTCTACAATGTACCGACGCGGAATCGTATCAAGGTTTAACTTGTCATAGACATGAAAAACTGCGCCTTGTGTACCTGTATTAGAGAAGATGAGCTTAACTGTTCCATCGTTTTGACAACGGGCACTGGTATGTAATTCATAAGGCAATGCTTTAGAACGCCGAATTCCGCTAGTTTGAAGTGGGAGTTTTAAATGAGTTGGAATTGGAACATTCGGTAATTTTTGTTGTTCTGAGCGGAGCAGATCTGCTTGCTCACGAGTTTTTTTACCACTCAACTCTGGCATCACATCATCATTTGGATTTTCAAAGTTAAAGGCCGAAGTGAGGTCACCACAAATTGCGCGACGATAAGGGCTGATATTGCTTTCTGTTACACCAAAACGCTTTTCTAAAAACATTAGTACCGAAGTATGATCAAATACTTGAGAATTAACGATCCCACCACGACTCCAAGGTGAAATTACAAATAATGGTACACGTGGACCAGGCCCATACACGCCATTATCTTTTTTAGGCTGACTGGTACTCCCCAGTGGCGCATCATGTACATAATATTCATGTCGCATATCGGCTTCGCTGAGCGTTGATTTTCCTGCATATGTATTATTTGCTTGAAGCGTGGGAGCAGATGGAGATGGAACATGATCAAAATAACCATCATTTTCATCAAAATTAATTAAGAAAACTGTTTTACTCCAAACCTCTGGTACTGCTGTTAGAGCATCCAAAATTTCTTGAATAAACCAGGCACCTTGTACTGGGCTTGATGGTCCAGGATGCTCACAATAGATTGATGGTGCATTGATCCAGGAAACTTGAGGTAATTTTCCTGTTTTTATATCCCTTTTAAAAGCATCTAAAAACTCTTCAGGGTTATTCCCGGGTAGAGTATTGGCTATGCCTTTATAGAGTGGATTTTGAGCATTATCAGTTGACGCATCATAAGCTTTATAAGGTAAAGTTTGTGCTGCCTTATTATATGGGCTATTGGGTGCACCGCCACTCGAAACTGGATAACCTGAAGCAATATTGGCTTTTTTAAAAGTACGAAACGCCCCTAGCATGTTATCGCCCCATTCATCAGGCATATTTTGATAACAAATCCAATTAATACCAGCTTCTTCTAAACGTTCAGCATAAGTTTTCCATGTGTAGCCGATATCAACATTTTTGGGGTCGCCATCAATCCAATCCCATTCATTATTAACAAAAGCCGTACCAGTCGGTACTGCTCCATTAGTACCTGTTAAATGAAATGAACGATTGGCATCTGTACCTGTATGCATCGAACAATGATATGCATCACAAATGGTAAAGGCATTAGCTAAAGCAAACTGATAAGGGATTTCCTGTTCTTTAAAATAACCCATTGCATAATCAGTTTTATACGTTGGCCAATTGGTCATTCGGCCATTGTCCCAAGCTTTTTGGCTATCTATCCACGTATGATTCGTACCAGGTGCGCGTTGCGCATTATTCATTGATCCATCTAAATGAAAGGGCGTTAATAATGAACCATCACGACGTTGTTGTTGCCAAACATTACGCCCATTTTGTAAAGGAATAGTGAAACGATCTGCAAAACCGCGAACCCCTTTTAATGTTCCAAAATAATGGTCAAATGAGCGGTTTTCTTGCATTAAAATAACGACATGCTCAACATCCTGGATTGTTCCTGTTTTATTATTTGCAGGAATAGCTAATGCTTTTTGGATACTGGCTGGAAATGTAGATAAGGCAGCAGCACCAAAACTTGTCTTAAGCGTATTTACTAAAAATTGACGACGATTAATCACAGTATTTCCCTTTTTACTTTTATGGTGCACAACGTATTAATGGTTCTTTGGAGTTATCAGGTGGAGTTATAGACTGATCATCATTTGAATCATTGCAGGCAGTGAGTAGGAGTAAAATTGGCAGAAAATATGTTGGCTTAAAACTGCCCTTTAATTTTTTCAGCATTTGCTTTATCCATAGAAAAGAAGCTAATACCTTAGATAAGTGATATGACAATAGGGTGTAATATCTAATATGACTTCACAGATATATGATTCACATCAACATGATTGCTTTTTCTTGTAACCTTAAAATGGAAAGTAAAAAATATAAGAAAATATATAAGGTTACATATAATTATCATCCATTTAATATAATGGCTGTTATACAAAATAGAAAGGCCTAGACCACAACCTAGGCTTTAAACTTAAAAAATACATAAAAATCAAGTTCGTAGACTTAATTTTTAAGCTTCATATAACGTGTATTAGGTTAATTTTAGGAAAACTTTATAATCTTTGTGAAAGTGACATAATAAAAGAAGCTTCAAGTATCACTATAAAACTTAGGTTCATACCGAATTTTTAATACTTTATTTAGAAAGCAGGATAAAGCTGATACATTAAGAATGACATTATAAAGATGGTACCAGTAATGAAAATTAAATATCCCATTCTAAAATTGGTCGTAAGCTGCCTTTGCTTCAACTCCACATATGCAATAGCCTCTCCTGTCTTTCCCAATAATGATAAAGTCCAAACGTCGAATATCTCCAGTAGAACACCAGGAACAATCCTATCGATAAAAGAAGAGAATATCGATCTATTTACCAATGCTTCACAGCGGTTCTTGATCACTTACCGTAGTCGTGGAGTACAGTCTGAACCAATTGTAACTTCAGGATATCTCTTACTCCCTAAAGGTAAAGTACCCCAAGGAGGTTGGCCTGTTCTTGCTTGGGCTCATGGCACAACTGGTGTAGCAGACACTTGTGCGCCTTCAGGAGATTATGCCGACGGTCCAGTTCATCCTTATCAACAAATTGCTGCTAAAGCACTAAATGCCTGGCTTGCTCGCGGATATGCAGTCGTCGCCCCTGATTATCAGGGTTTAGGTACCCCCGGTGGACATCCCTATATGAATGCACAAAGTCAGTTATACACTGTCGTTGATGCTGTCCGGGCAGCCCACCTTTTAAAACCTTATAAATTTAGTAAAGACTGGTATGTTATGGGTCATAGTCAAGGAGGTGCAGCTTCCCTTAAGGTGGCTACTGATGGCCGAAAAGATGCACCTGAGCTCAATTTAAAAGGTGCCATTGCACTCGCACCAGGTGGCTATCAATACCAAGGAATCGCTGAATACGTAACAACCCATACTCCAATTGAAACCGGTGTGGCCGCATTTTTTCCAATTGTGCTTTTGGGAGCAGAAGCCGCAGATCCTAGCCTGGCTCCAGCAAATTTAGTTAGCTCAGACATGACTAAAGTTCTAAATTATGCACGTAATCGCTGTTTGTCAGAATTACAATCTGAGCTAAAGGCAGCACCTCAAACAGTTTTTAAACCAAATGCAAATTTGGCACCTTTGACAAATTATTTAAAAAAACAGTCTATTGAGAATATGACACCTATTGTGCCAACGCTCATTGTACAAGGTGATAAAGATCAGCTGGTAGATTACCGTGGTACTTATGCTTACTATCAGCAAGTATGTAAGAAGCAAAGACCTATTTCCTTTCACCTAATCAAAAATGGAGATCATCGTGACTCTTTAAGACAAAGTGAACTCCTGATTGGAAGCTTTATCAATTCAGTTGAACAAGGGAAAATTGTAAATACCTGCAATTCAAAATGATGCGGTAGATTTAGGATTTTGAACTCAAAATAAAACTCTGCCGTAGAAGAATTAAATATTTCGAGTCTTAATATACATATGGGAATAAATCAAAATGATGCCACAAAGTTTATTATCACTGACGAATAAAATAGCACTTGTAACAGGCGGTGCAGCAGGTATTGGGAAAGCCAGCGCTCTCATTCTTGCACAAGCAGGCTCGGACGTTATGATTGCCGATTTAAATTTAGAAGCAGCTAAACATACAGCAGAAGAAATCAAGCAGCTGACCGGACGCAACATACAATATGTTGCATGTAATATTCTGCAAGATGATCAATTGGTCAATGCAGTGAATAAAACAATCGAAACCTTTGGTCATATTCACATCTTGGTGAACAATGCGGGAGGCGGCGGCGGTGGCCGTGAATCTCCTGATCAAATTAGCGTAGATACTATAGAGCGTGATTTTCAGCTTAATGTGTTTGCTGCTTGGCGATTGTGTCAACTCGTCGCACCGCATATGAATAAAGCTGGCTATGGTTCAATAATAAATATCAGCTCTATGAGTTCAATTAACAAAAGCCCTGCTATGAGCGGATATGCATCATCAAAAGCTGCTTTAAACCATATGGTCGCTAATTTAGCCCATGATTTTGGTCCGAATATACGTATTAATGCGGTAGGGCCTGGAGCGATTCGTACCGCAGCATTAGAAAAAGTACTGCAACCTGACATTGAAAAAAGAATGCTTTCCCATACCCCATTACAACGATTAGGTGAGCCAGAAGATATCGCGAGAGCTGTATTATTCTTTGCCTCACCTCTTTCATCATGGGTTTCTGGCCAAACCTTATTTGTAAATGGTGGTGGTGTACAAACACTGGATTAAAGAGTGCGATCTAAAACCTAAAATTATTTTAAGTTGAATAGGATGTGCTATCTGTATTTGCCGGCATAGTAACAGGCCTAAAGCTGCTACATAGATCTCAACTGAATCTACCTCCATTTAATATAATGGGTGTATATGAAATAAGAAAATCCTAGACCAGTGTCTAGGATTTTAACTTAAAAAACATATAAGAATTAATAACATAAAATATATTGTGCAGCTTAATATAATTGGTATTAGGTTAATTTCAGGGAAACTTAATCACGTTCTAATACAGCTTTAGGTGATGCTGATTAATCCGCTAGAGATAACTTTTTAGAAGAGCGGTAGTTTAAAAATTTTCTCTATTTTTAATGCATAGCAATAAGTTGGACTTTATTGTCTATCTATTGGATAAAGTATTTTCTTTAATATTGGTTAAAATCAGCCCATACAAATGATAATTATGACTCATAAAAACATAG
Organism: Acinetobacter sp. RF14B; assembly: GCF_006864105.1. Lineage (NCBI taxonomy): Bacteria > Pseudomonadati > Pseudomonadota > Gammaproteobacteria > Moraxellales > Moraxellaceae > Acinetobacter > Acinetobacter sp. RF14B. The sequence continues at coordinate 21,024 of NZ_SMTB01000048.1, forward strand.
TTGTTTAATAAATAAACAGGCTTTTAAGTTTCCTTTTATATTACTGACTATAATTAACCCGAATCGCGGATAAGAAATTAACTTGAAAAATAGGAGGACTAGAGCCATCAGTTGAGTTACCACACAAAACCCACAACTCTAGTCCCGATGTTCAATAGTACCGAATTATTCTGTGTAAT
>NZ_SMTB01000049.1:0-20200 GCF_006864105.1 Acinetobacter sp. RF14B
TAATAGGAGTTTTTCCTGTACTTCTCCATTGAATCAATAATTCATAGAGTCTGCTTGAATACACACTTTTCAAGTTGGCTGTTTGGCTTAAAAGATATTGAGTAAAGAATTCTTTTACTCCATTGATACGGCTAATGCCTTGAACAACGGCAGGCGTAAAAACAATTTCTATGGCCCCTTCATTGTCCAAATATTTAACTTGAGAAATCCAACGACTTTTTACAAGTTTTCCATCTTCATCAAAAAAGCTGAATCGGCGATTAAATAGGGTTTCTTCTGCTTCCTTCATTCTCATATAAGCATTTTGTCGAGTAGTACCAAATACATCGGCATAACGTAATGCATCTATTCTTAGAGGCATATCTGTAGTTAATCCTGTACCAGTGTCTCTTGCATCTACAATAGCCAATTGAACAATATGGAATTCTGCTAAGGAAAGTACCTGAAATGCTTGATTCAAACGATTTGTTTTAACTACAAGATCTTTTTTCATGTGGTAATTAAACGTCTTTATATGAGTTATTAATAGATTTAAAAGACATATTAATACAAATCATTTTAAAGACAAGTATAAATTTGTCTTTAAACGACAACTAAACGTCCTTATATGGGTAACTAAACGTCCTTATATGGGTAACTAAACGTCCTTATATGGGTAACTAAACGTCCTTACATATTCTTTGAATCTATTGAAATATAAGGCTTATAGGCAGTCTAAAAGAATTTAAAAACTTTAAAATAATTAAAAGCCCAATCATGAAAAATTGCCCTTGGTTTTCGCTACGCTCAAACTCTATTGAATCTCGCTTTCGCTCGATTCGAGGGGCAATTTTTTGGTTAATATTTTCGTGAGTTTTAGAAAAAGCAAAAGCAACTCGGAATTCGCTTCGCTCATAGTACTTTTTTGCTCGCTTCGCTCGGTCTAGGCTCAATTTTCTACATATGATTTACGCCTTTTTTGACTTCACAGCCTAAAAAAGCTGTTTTTCAGGGAGTCTAGGCGCAACTTTTGGTGTGTTCGCTCGTAGACACTCGCTCTGATATAGCGATTAAAAGCAAAAAATAGGGGGTAGGCGCGTTTTTTCACTGATTACCAAGATTACCTATATCAAATAGAGAAAATGGCTTAAAACGCAAATGAGCGCAAAATGGAAAGCAGTTTATTAGGGTCAATGCTCAGGACCTCGAACTCAGTTATTTATGTGTGATGAGGGACACACAGATTTTTAATTTAGTTCAGCAGAATCAGCTGCATCAGGTGTTTTAAGTGACCTACCTTCACTTTAACCATTTTTTGAAAGTCGAGTTAAAAGACTTTGATTTAACTTGTGTTCTCAAGGTTCTTGGAATTTCTGGATCCGATGCCACTCGAATCTGATCTTCTAGGTCGATTTTTACAAATGTGGCTGGAGGGTTTAGACCGCCAAGTCTATGAAGTTGCCAAACTTCATCCTCAAACCACATTCTTCCAATTCTCTTACACACTCCAACTTAATGGCGTGTCCTTTCGTTACTCATTTCAACGCTCGCCTTTCACTCGAATTGAAATGCTTCCTTTGCCATTACAGCAAAGCCCTACTAAGTCACTCTCCCACAGTTCTGTTTTCGGAAGTTGCCTCCGATTGAATAAAGACCTCTTCAAATTAAAGAGAAATCTTTAAGCAATACGGCTTCGTCATTAAACAAAACTGCTTCCCAAGTTAGTATTAAAACAGTTGTTTTCAGTTGCCTGAAAACTGGCAGAACCCGTGCCGATCTCCTGCATACAACACCTACATTCCTATCTCTCCCGATCGCAGTTCCAAGTCGTATCGGGTTTATACAATGTTGTATGCAGTTAATAATCATCCACGTTCACGCCTTACCCATATCGACATACACAGCCTAAACAGCACCATGGTGACGATCTTACAGGCTTGAGCTATCCATTGATCTCGACAGCAAAACAGAATGTCATCCGACAATTTCACTGTTTCACCTAAAATCGAGTACCGATTGCGCCAGCTTTCGCCTTGCAACCCTGACACCTCACGATGCCCTCAAAAGCCCACCTGTGGGTATAACCTACGCCCTTGTCTTTATTCTTGTTTTTGACTTGAAGCGTCTGGTTATCAGCTATTGACGAGGTTACTCATTCCGTGAGTCCTCTGACTGTCTGTTTTAATACAGGGTTTCGGCCCTTTCAGCCTAGGAGGGAAGTTACTCCCACCGCCACGTCACCGTGATCCCGTGTCCTTGTCGCCCAACTGACCTCCACCTTGGGAGTGGAGGGTGTTCATTCATCAAAATGAGTGAACAGGTAGAAAGCGGGAGTCACACCCGCTAGCCCCTCGTGTAGCCGCGCCAGCTAGAGTTTCCTCACGCACGCAGCTTCACCACTAAAGCTTCTTAAAGACTGGCAATCCTCAAGAAGGGGGAGTGTGTCTGATTCATGGGTAGGCAACCCAGGAACCAAACAGAAAAGAATTGGCTCATGGATTGGCAGTCCACGGAAAAAATCAAAGACCTTAAAAGCGTTATATTTGATCAAATGGTGGTCGTCAAGACCAATTTTTGGAACTGCTATTTATAGAATCACCAAAGGTGGTTCATTAGTACGATCTAAAATTTATAAAATATGAATTTTCTAATTTAAAGAATATATTTATAGAATTTTTTAGGAATATACTTTATAAATCTCTTATAGAATCACTTTTGTAAATCTTTTCAGGAATAAGAAAAAATGATCTATTACAGTTATAACCCAAAAGATTTTACAAAAAATATCATGGGATTGATGACGAATGAATATGATCTTGTTTCCGAAAAATTTAGCTTTGATGTTGATGAAGCAGAGGGCATGATTAATAAATGGATTGATCGTTATCACTTATTAGACACAGCTCAACAGACTTATCGTAGAAGATTGAATGTGGAGCCTGTTTTTAGCCTAATCATTAATTTTAGATATGAATATTTACAGGGAATGAGTGACGATGAACGCTGGAAGAAATTTGAGCATGGTGAATCCGTTTTTTTAACTAAAGTCGATGCTTATTTGTTTTGCCGCACCAGTGATGCTTTCTTATTTGATGAAAAAACTAAAAAAGTTTTGAGCAAAACAGACAAACAAGATTTATTGAAGATTAACCGTAAAATCTTTGAGATCTGTCCAAGTGCAGAGACCTTTCATAATATTGCCAATATAGCCCCAATCATTGTCGGTAAGTATGAACTGGTGCGGCTGACAAAACCCAAAAAAAGTATTAAAGAACTTAAAGCCAAGAATTGGACCAATGAGAAACATGCGACAGATTGGACTTGGCGGTTGACTGACCGTGCTTATAAGGAACAATTAGAACAAGGAAAAAGAGTTGTTTTACGATTTCAAAATATGATTGAAAAAAATGCCAGCTTAGATGAAAAAAAAGTCTATTTTGAACGGCATTTTAGGGCTCTGGAAGGTTATCTTGGCTATCGTGGTGTTCGTCAGCAGATTGGAAATCTATATCATCTTGAAAAAAGATTATTTAAGGATAAATACAATCAGTCTTGGTTTGATCATGGTGCCAGAACTTTAAAACTTGCCTATATGAAAAAGCTTAAAAATCTAATTGCAAACAATACTCTATATAAAGAGGCTGAATCTCAATTTTTGAGTGTATTGAAAGAACATCTCGATAAAAATTATGAGAAATGGAAAAAAGATTCTAAACAAGCTGAGGGATAGGAGGTTTTGGTTTTTACTTATCGGGCGGGACCAACAGCATTAATTCGCATCTTAGATGCACATCCTAGTCTTATTTAAAAAAATGCATTAAAAATGGGAGCTTAGCTCCTATTTTTTGTAACTTCGTATAACGGCCATTATGTTAAATAGAATCAAAACACCTCCAATAAAATCGTTATAGTATTATTGTTTATTGAGTAGATAAGAGAATTAAATTAGTGAAATACTCAAATGAAAAAATAGTAAAAGCTCTCTTACTTTCTCCTTTACCACTACTTTTTTTCACAGCAGTCCTGTTTATCGTAATGAATCAGGAATACAGCCTATACTCGATTTTAGTGGTTCTTGTAGGGCACGGTCTTGTCTACTTGGCTTATTGTATTTTGACTGTACCTTTCAGCTTCATATTCTCAATTCTTTTAAATCGTTATAACAGTCTTAATTTATTAACTATCTGTATTGCCTCTATAATTATTGCTACTCCATTTTTTATTCTTTTTGGATGGAGTCACACAGGAGAAATTTCGAAAGAGTGGTGGAAGATGTATACAGATACATGGACTATCTTTATGGCTCTATTTCCTGGCTTATGTTATTGGCTATTTCTGATTAGCCTAAAAGATAAGAAATCAAAAAATATTGAACAAACCATTGTATAGAGATTTTTAAACTTCCCTAAAATTAATATAATGCGGATTATGCGAAGCCCTGAAATACAATCAGGGCTTTATTTATCTCTACCTTAAATTTCAACAAGTATTGATTCGCCAGTAGAACAGTCTTCATTACGCCGAAAAATATATTTTTGCTCGAATAATGATCAGTGATTTACTGAAATAGATTACACTTTTGATCAATTTTTTCTTGTATTTTTTTAAAAGCGAGCAAAAATGAAAACACACCAATTTTTTAAACTAAGCTTAAGTTATTGATATAAAACAAATATAATATATTTGTAGGTGTACGACAGGGTTTTTTTTTGAGCTTTCAGGTGTACGACAGGGGTTTTTTTGAAGCGTAAATGTAATTTTATTTGCTGAATTAGTTTTACACTATTAAAAAAATAATTAATATAAAACAATAACATAAGATAGATGATTTAATTGAATAACTTTATTTGTGTCTAATTTTATTTTGATGGATTACCTGACTTTTTTGAAGATTAGTAAAAGTGTACGACAGGGGTTTTTTTTGAGCTTTCAGGTGTACGACAGGGGTTTTTTTTAATAAAGAAAGAAGTTCGTATAAGAGATTTTATGTTAAATGAAGTACTTTTATAGTATTAAAAGTCTTTTCTTATTAAGATGTTGGTTTTTTGATATCTAAAATGTTTGATCCAAAATTTCAAATCTTACTGAATTTCCTTAAAGATAATCCTGATCGACTTTCAAGCAGAAGTAAAAGTCTCCATCTAGATTCTGATGAAGGCATAAATGCTTTGCATGAGTGCTATATAAGATCTAAAAAACAAAAACTTGCTTTATCAAGGCCAACAACTATTCCCGATGATGCAGTCAGTGTAATACTTCAGCAATGCTGCCATTTTACAGAAGAGCAGACTGAGCAAATTAAAGTTGAACATCAATTATCTATGTCAGCAGAAAATTTAGTTGGTGCATTACTTGAGCGGTACATAGCTCAGATCCTTGAACCACATGGATGGGTTTGGTGTGCAGGAGACTTTGTGCGAGCAATTGATTTTATTAAATATAATGAGTCGACTAAATTATGGGAAGCCGTTCAGGTAAAGAATAGAGATAATACCGAGAACTCTTCATCCTCGGCTATTCGTCAGGGAACAACAATTGAAAAATGGTTTAGAACGTATTCCAAACCATCTAAAAAAAGAGCGACTAATACAAATTGGGAAAACTTTCCTGAAGAAGAGTTTCGTGATCAGTTAAGTGAAGAGGGATTCTTACAATTCATAAGAGATTACTTAGCTTAATCACTTCTTTTGAAAAGCCTTTTTCCAATCTTTTTCAGTTGTAAACTTATAACGAGAGAAAGGAAAACCTTCCGGTGGCTGTATATCTTTGCCTTGGTCATGATTAATAATTGCTTGGGCAATTGCATAACCTAAGTCACCGGGTACGGCATTCCCAATTTGTTTATATTGATCAACTAACTTGCCAGCAAATTTCCAATGGTCAGGGAACTGTTGAATACGAGCATATTCAGCCACGCTCAATGGGCGATCTTCTTCAGGATGAGCAAGATCAGTTGCTGGCATCGTTGGGCTAGTAACAAGAGTTGGGCTGGGTTTATTCCAGTCTAAACGTCTTAAAAATCCTGTTTTGCCACCACCTAAATAATATGATTTTCCCATAGCTTCTTTTTGAAGTTCATCAGGCAAATTTCTCCAATTTTGCCCAGACTTCAATAAGCGATAATATTTAAGTCTCTTCTCTGGAAATACAGCACAAGCCTGATTTTTATCTGGAGTTAGGTTACTAATAGCTTCTTTAAGAGTTTTCCATGGTTGAAGGCCAAATTCGCCATTTTGACTATGGGTTGGATTCAAATATGGGACTTTAGAGCCATCGGCAGATGCAATAATTACTACACGCTCACGAATTTGAGGTGCCCCATAATTGGCAGAATTGTATAGGTTAAGAGAAACGCCATATCCTTTAGTTTCTAGAAATTGAACAACGTATTCTAGAGCCGTACCTTTTGCATCTTTTAATGAAATTTCGTCATGATCTGATGGTTTATAAACAGCTGATAATAGGCCTCTTACATTTTCTATGACGATGTAACGAGCTTTTAGATCAGTGGCTAATTGAAGGTAATGAATAAATACGTTACCTCGCTCATCTTCAAATGAACGTCTTGCGCCAGCTGTCGAAAATGCTTGGCATGGTGGACCACCCACAACTAGATCGATCTGATCTTTCTCCGATAATCCTAATTCTTGGAGAATATCTTTTGCCGAGTAATTTCGAATATCACCTAATAGCGGAACATTGGGTTGATTTATTGTGATTGTTTCCTGACATTTTTTATCAAACTCACAATACATCAAAGGCTTAAAACCAGCTCTTTCTAAACCAAGATCTAGACCTAAAGCACCACTAAAAAAACTAAGATAGTTCACATAACGATCCGACAAAAACAATGGTGGGATCATACTAAAAATACAATCCCAGGTCCACTGTTAAATCTTTATCTTTCTTTATTTGATTGAGAAAGAACCGATGCTGCTAATGTTTTTGTAGTATCGCTATATTTATCACTTTGCAGAACTTGAGATGCTTTTAATTCCATATCAGCACCAGTTTGTTTACTAGATTGTGACTGCGAAAGTGCCGAACCAGCTAATTCTTTTTGAATGGCTGACGAAGAAGGATTCTTTAAAATCTGAGATGCTAAAGAACTAACGGATTTTGATGTTTGTTTAGAGTTTTTAGACATAGTAAATACCTGATATAAAAATATTTTTATACTATGAAATGAAAAACAAAAATGTTCAATATTTAAACGACACGGGTTGTCGTATAGGAAAATTTTCTGCGATTTCGTATAACAGCCATTATGTTAAATAGGAATAAAAATTTATTTTAACTTTAAATTTTAAAGTTGTTGACTTTGTTTTATGGATTTATTAAAGTTATTTTAACTTTTAAAAGGTGGTTATCATGAGTCTCATAAAAAAACTTCACAATAAACAAGCTACGGAAACCAAAATGATTTCAACATCAGTAAAAATTCCTCAAGTTATGGATGAAATAATTTCAGATTTAGCTGTATTTTTTGATTCAACTAAGCAAGAAGTAATTCTTGATCTATTATCTGATGCAATAGATAACTATAAAGCTGAAGAAAAAAAGCTTTTGGAACAACAAGAAAATGAGATTGATGGGGATGAAAATAGCTCTATAACTAATCAAGAAAATATTGCTATTAATCATAATTATTTTCTTTTAAATACTTGTAAACGGTATTCAATAGATGATCATCATTTCATGATTAATAATGGATATGCGGCTGCATTTGATGATGGATATAAACAACAAATAGAACGAATTAAAAAAGGAGATGTTGTATTTTTATATGCTAACGGAAAAGGGATTTCAGGCTACGGTATAGCATCAGGTCAAACCATAAAAATTGATCATGATGGTGTACCAGAAAATTGCTACTATCAAGTGCTAGAGGACTATCAACTACTAGATACGCCTTTAAAAGCAAAAGATATTCGAGATATTTGTACTAGAACTCCAGTATTTTTAAAGACACTATCTAAAATTAATAAAAAAGATGGTCATATTATTTACAATAAGTTGAGTAATTAATTATATAAAACAGCCAATTAGAACTAATTGGCTGTTTTAATTTAGGGATATGATCAAAAATGAAGATAGGTATTTTTTGGTTTTATAGCGATAAAATTATAGGCATTGCTCATGAGTTTAATTCTAATGAAAAGGATTCTATTGGGTTAATTGATAGTAAATATACACATGTGGAATACTGGGAGCGAATCAACGCAGATATCCCTGAATTACGGTATATGGAATATGATGAAGTTCCTAGGGGAAGAGTTATTTTTGATACCAACAAAAATAAAATGATCGTTTATTTAGATGAAACCTTAATAAAAAGAAGTAAGGTAAATGAAATCTTTAAATTTTTTGATATAACTTTAGACCAGGTCATCTTAAGGAAAGATCCACATTATAGGGTTTAAATAATTAGTAAGATTTCCTACAATTAACATAATACACCTTATACGAAATTCTATTTTTTATTTTATATAAATCATAGTCTTATCCTATAGAAAAAAGCCAAATCCATGCCGATTGGGCTTTTTTATGGATTATTCACGTTTAACGCCTGCTTATTGAGCAATATTCCATGAGTTTTTGTAATCCTCATTAATCATTCTGCAGAAAAAGCAACTTAATAAATTTCCTCTTTTTAATTAAATATAAAACATTGACCGAATTGTCCCCTTTATTTGTCCCCTTTTTATGTATATTAGGTACACAAAGGTACAAAGGATTAAATCATGAAAAAAATGACAGTAGGGGAACTTTCAAAGCTATATGGCATACACCGACAAAGCATCTACAAACGTATAAATAAAGGAGATTTATCAAAATCAGCAGATGGAAAAGTTGATTTTGCAGAAGCAATACGAGTCTTTGGTGAACCTGATGGTAAGGGAGAAGTCGTCACCAAGGTACAGTCAACTCATGTACAAATTGGTACACAAGTTGACAGGTTGCAGTTACAGGTGGACATGTTAGAAAAACAGCTTAAAAAAGCCGAAGAAACTGAACAGTTTTTAAAAGATCAAATTAAAGAAAAAGACACCAGCATTCATCTTTTACAGACTCTACTTTCAGCACCAACACCAAAAGATTCAGGTGGTAAACAAGAGGATGCCACTCAAGAAATAGCTCCCCAAGTTATTAGTGAGTCACAGCCGATAAAAACCGCAGTGTATTCAGGGAAAGAGCAAACAGAAACTGAGCTAAAACCACGTAAGAAAGGGCTTTTAGGGCATGTAATGGGTGTTATTTTTAATTATTAAATAGATTTCAGTCTTATTATCTTAACTTCTGATTCTACTTGAGTTAAACTTTTCTGTAGTCGAAAAAAAAGCCCATCTTGGCGGGCGGGCTTAATTTTCGGGATCTTGCAACAGGATAAGTATTACAAGCACCTAGAATATGCTGTCATTTTACCTGTTGCGCTTTGATAAAACAAGCCAATTGAGTAAAAACATTGACCGAATTTATAAATAGCTTATTTTTAGAGCATTTAACTGAAAATCTACCTAAAAAACCGTGGTGTACCGACATTAAAGGTACAGGTTTGATTGTTCAACCTAAAGAAAAAGCTATAAAATACAAATATATACAGTTAAACCACCCTTGTTACCAAAAATATATAATCTTAGACCTAGATTATGAACATTCACTTGCAGAGATTTTGTTTAGTCGAGTTGGAATACCATTACCAAATTTTGTGACTGCTAATTTTGTTGGCGGTAGATCTCATGTAGTCTTTGAATTAGAAAAACCAATTTACAAAACAGATCATAGTCGGTTGAAAGTCATTGAGTTCGCACACGCCATTACTCAGCGATTACAAGAACTATTTGATGCAGATGTGGCATATTCAGGAACTATTACGAAAAACCCTGCTTCATCGAATTGGCGTGTCACAGAGCTAAGACAAAAACCTTACTCTCTCCATGAGCTTGCTGAAAAAATTGATCTACCTCCAAAACTGTTGCCTTCTCAAAAGGAAAAAATTTCGGCACACGAAGCAATAGGGTTAGGGCGTAACTGCTATGTCTTCCACACAGCTTGTCCTTTCGCATATCGAGAGATACGAGCGTATAGGGGTAAAACCTACAAACAATGGGAAAGTGCAATGATCGCCCACTGTACAAGCCTAAACGAGGGTTTACCTGAGCCAATGACGTTCAATGAGGTAAAGGGTATTGCTAGAAGTATAAGCCGATACTGTTGGAGAAAGGATGGCTACTACTACCAAGAGTTTATAGACCGACAAAGCAGAAAAGGCGCTATTGGTGGTAAAAAATCTAAGCGTGGTGTGAAAGTTGATTCTGAGAGATCTACAAAGCCGTGGGAAGCAATGGGAATTAGTCGTGCGACATATTACCGCAGACAGAAAAATGAGACCAAATAAGCCTAACTCAGTTAATAGCCTTTTTAAGGGGTTTTGTTCTTGTCATTTGAGTCAATTCTTAATATGTTCCACGGTACACTCTTTCTATCATTTGCTTAGGCTATCTATTTAGTTGGTGATTGTTTTATGTCTACCAAAAAAGATTCAAAAAATCTGGAATTGTCTAAAGAGGATAGAGAAGCTTTAGAAAAACAGATTATGGCTGACTCAATTGCTTTGAACCCAAAAGCACTTATTCACAGAATGAGTTTAAACCATGACTTTAACGAGTGTTTGAGGAATGCAGACAAAGGCTACATCGTGTCTTTTTTTGTAGAAGAAGTAAGTCTTTTAAGCAGAAAGACGGCACTTTCTGAAAATATCAGCGTTACGTTTGATGCTCCGTATGTCCTTTTGAAAAATGGTGTGAGTATTCCTGTAGCTGATGCTGAAGATTTAGAGCGCAAAGTTACATTGATTGAGCTTGGTGGTGCTGCATCTGATCTAATCCCGATACCCATCATTCTAAAAGATCATGAGTTTGACCGCTTTATTCAAACTCTGAATACAGATGACAGAAATAGGACTTGGGAAAATTTCTTTAAAAAGTATGGTGATTCAAAAGATTTAGAAGATTTTATGGTAGATCGTGAACAGGATGTGCCGAAAGACGAATCTTAGGCCACAGTTTGCGTCAAATTTGATTTTTCATTGTTAGGCTATGGTTTTGTATATAAATCAAGGAAAGTCGCTTAAAACGCAAATGATGAGGTTTTATGGAATAAGACAAGACCATATTGCAAAGGTGCAATATGGTCTTAAATGGATATTAAAGAGTCCCCTCTTGTTTCCTCTGAATTGATCTTTTTACGGATCTTTTCTGTACCTAATGGAAACGAGTACAGCACTATTATTTTTCATGACCGTGTGATCATTACACCATTTTTAAGTCGAGCTAAGACTTGATTTCAATACTTGTTTACTCAAGGTTTTTTTAAAATCTTTATTGTTTGATGCCAATCAAACAAGACTTCTAGATTTGTTTTTCTATTTGCATCTTTAGGGTTTAGACCGCCAAGTCTATGAAGTCGCCAAACTTCATCCCAAAAATACAAATGTCCAATTGTTCCAACATACATCACTAACGGTGTGCTCTTTCGTTACTCATCTCAACGCTTGCCTTTCACTCGAATCGAAATGTTCCCTTTGCCATTACCGCAAAGCCCTACTAATGCACGCTCCCACACTTTATGCTCCAATGTAGCCTGACTACTAACACAACCTTTGGTAAAAAAAATCAAAGAGAAATGTTGCAGTACAGCATCTTCACAGCTTTCAAGTGTTTCCCAAGTTAGCAAAAAAACAGTTGATTCTAGTTGCCTAGAATCTAGCAGCCCCCGTGCCAATCTCCCCTATAATGTGCCTACATTCCTTATTCCGCTGACCGCAGTTCCAAGTCATTTCAGCTTTATACAACACACTATAAGATCAAAAATTATCCACGTACTACCTTACCTAACTCCACATAATCGGTTTTCACCAACCTGCGGAGATTACAGGCTTGAGCTATCCATTGATCTCGACAGCAAAACAGAATGTCATCCGACAATTTCACTGTTTCACCTACAATCGAGTACCGAGTGATCCACTTACGCTCACACTCCTGACACCTCACGATGCCCTCAAAAGCCCACCTGTAAGTATCACTTACGCCCTTGTCTTTATTATTGTTTTAGACTTGTAGCGTCTAGTGATCGGCTATTAACGGAAATATCATCCATTGAATTTCCTTGACCGTCTGTTTTTAAATGCAGGGTTTCAGCCCTTTCAGCCTAGAGAGAAAGTACAAAAGTACCCCCTCTCACCACTTCACAATCTTTCGATTGCTTATAGGTTCCCGTTTCCTTGTCGCCCAACTACACGACTTTATTCAAAGTAGTGAATGAGTAGAAAAGGGGAGTCTCACCCCTCCGCCCTCGTTGCAGCCGCGCCAGCTAGAGTTTCCTCACGCACGCAGCTACGCCGATAAACTCCCTATCAAGTTGCTAAAGCTTGATTAGGAGGGACGTATGTTTTCAGTTCATGGGTGGCAACCATGAACCAAAAACGAAAAACAATTGGCTCATGGATTGGCAGTCCACACGAAAAACAAAATCTTAAAGCGGTTATATAACGATCACGGTTTGGGTGTCAATATTAGTCCACGGAACTGCTTTTTATAGAATCTCAAAATGAGGTTAAATAAAAAATAAAAACCCAATAAAAGTAGATTTTATTGATTTTAAAAATCTTTTTTATAAATAACACATATAATCTTTTTATAAATATCCTTATAGGATAACATTAAAAGATAACCTTAATGGAATAACAAAAATTGATCTATTACAGCATAAATATAATGCAACATTCCCAATCTATTATTGGAATGGCATCAAATGAATATGAATTAGCGTCACCTGTATTGACGTTAAAAATTGAAGATGCAAAAAAATTGATTGCCAAGTGGGTTGATCGTTATCATTTACTTGATACACCTCAGCAAACGTACCGTAGACGCTTAAATGGTGAGCCTGTTTTTAGCCTAAGTGTTTATTTTTACTTCAACATGAAGGGAGCGGATGAAGATCAGAAGTGGCAAGCATTTACGACTTTTGAAGAAAGCTGTACTCAATTTGCTAAAGTACAACTCTTTTGTCGGTCAAATGACGTTTTTCTTTATGATGATGAGTCGAATAAAGTTCTTGATATAAAAGATAAAAAAGATATACCTAAGATCAATCGAAAGATTGAAAAACTCATTCCGAGTTCTGAAAAATTCGACTTTTTAGGTAATTTGGAGATCATAAATCGTCACTACGAGTTAGTAAGGATCACAAAACCGAAAAAGAGTATTAAGGAGCTAAAGGCGCAGGCTTGGGAGCAGACCAAACACGCTACAGATTGGACATGGCGTTTGACTGAACAAGCATATAAAGATCAGTGTAAACAAGGTGAAAGGGTAGTTCTGCGTTTTCAAAATCTAATTGAGAAGCAAGCAAGTTTAGAGGAGAAAAGCAGGTACTTTGAACGACATTTTCGTGCCCTAGAGGGTTTTCTAGGCTATCGAGGTGTAAGACAGCAAATCGGTACGATGTATCACCAAGAGCGAAGACTCTTTAAAAGCAAATACAATGCTGATTGGTCTAATCATGGTGCTAGGAAACTCAATCTTAGTTACCTAAAAAAAATTAAAAATAATATACCTAACAATAGTTTATTGGATGATGCATTCGAAATGTCTTTTCAGCTACAGGCTGAATACGTTCAAAAACAATATCAAAATTGGCTGAAAAAAAATGAAGCTAAGTAACTTTACTAAGCGAAGCTTGGCTTTTTTCCTTGTCGTCCTCTGCGGTATTGGCTTCCTGAATTGCAAGTCGAAAGAACCGTCACAAGCCGACCAAGACAGCATCACAAGAGCAGAACAGAGAGAAGCAGATTTTATGCAAAGACGTGCTGAGTACATCAAAGAGTATGGTCATGTTCCTCCAAGTGAAATGGAACGTGGATCGACTTTGATTCAAAAATAGATGGTTATATGGTTGACGTTGATGAAGCTGAAAAGTTCGAGGGTACAGGGACGATAACGCATGAAGAAGCGATAAAGCGTATAGAGGAAGCTACTAGGAAAATACCGACAAAAGTTGTCCGTACACAGGCCGATATTGATGATTTTTATGATGATTAGACTCATTCTAATTAGTTGAGTTTTATTGGCATTTTAATTTTTAAAAACAAAAAACCACCTAAAAAGGTGGCTTCTTGTACTGCATGAAAGATTTAGTTTGAAGCACTTTCACTTAAACAGATTAACTTGAGAATCAAATATTAAGTAAAAAAGATAATAATGTCAAATTATTATTAAATATCATGTATATACTAAAACATTGACCGAAATACATAAGACAATTTTTTCATAGAGAAACAGTTAAATATTTTTTATTTCGCATAAGAGATTTTATGTTAAATAAAAAAAGCTACCTTAATAGGTAGCTTAAACTGTATTTTATATTTTTGGTATTTCATACAGAAAATATGAAACGCTTAATGCCAAGATTTCATGCTCATCTTGGAACTAATTATATCCAAGACGGTTATTCATTTCACTTTTTTAATAAACCTAATTGCCCATTGTGTAAGCCAGCACCAAAATGAAAAAAAATAGAATTACTGGAATTATTGGAATTATTGGAATTATTGCTATTTTTAGCGATAATTCTGAGTGCTTTTTAAAAAATGGGATTTGTATATCAAGTTTCGAATATTCTCATTCTACTGAAAAAACGCTATATAGGAATAGAGATGCTTTGACAGAAGATGAAAAGTTAAATTGGATTCATTTACAGAGTATTTATCCAAAGAACGAAATAGGATTTTGGAATAATTGCACTGAAATATCTTCTAAATCAATAGTGTGCTCATTTCAACAACTTGTTAATATAAAGGAATGTGTCCCTTTAAGTATTGATAGATATCCCATTGAAAATTGGCGGTTAAAGTTTTATGAAATAACGATACTTGATAACTATCAGTTTGAAATAAAAAATTATACTGGACGAAAAAACTCATGGATAGAAGATCAACATATAAATGTTATGCAAGAGGTCTTGTGTGATAGTTAGAAATGGATCAGGAAATTTGAACAACTACTATAAGTGCTATTCTGCTCCATATATTGATGTTATAAACATCAATATATGGAGTATTTCTTGGCACGTAGACTAAGCAGGAATGCCACCTCTAATTACTCTTAAATTCTACTTTAAACTTCGGTTATTTATGGGAGGACTGACTACCCATGGGCATTAAAAGGTAATCTCAAAAAAAATATAGTCCTATTACTATGAAACATTCCTAAAATTAACATAATACACGTTATATGAAGTCAAAAATGGGAGCCTAAGCTCCCATTTTTATTGATGATTTTTTAAATCTTTTAACATTGCTTCACGTAGAATTTTATTCATGCGTGTCTGATAGCCTTTCCCTTGTGCTTTTAACCATGCCAGTACATCAGCATCAAGACGAACAGAGGTTTGTTGCTTCACTGGACGATAAAATTGCCCATGACGAATAGCATTACTCCAGTCTGTAATTTCAGGAATATCTGATAGATCTAGCTGATCGTCAGGAACCGTTCCCTTAGCAAGCAAGCGTTCAATTTCAGCATCTTGCTTGTCGCTGAAATTTTCATTCAGCTCTTTGCGTGTATATCTAACCATGCTCATATTGATTTCGCTCCGCCTTAGTTACCTGTCTGGCACTAATGATTCGTATGATTTCACAGTCATCTTCATCAAAGATTGTGTGGGCTACTAGTAGCATTAGTACGCCTTTTACTTTTCCAATGGTCTGCCAACGTTCTTCACCATCGGTATGTCTGTCTTGGATTGATATCCTCAGCGGATCTTCAAAAACAAGGCTTGCAGTTTCGAAAGAGACATCATGCTTTTTCTGATTCTTTCGATTCTTAGCCTCATCCCATTCAAAATACTGTTCCATAAAAAACATTCAAATTTGTATATACAATAATGTATCACAAAATTGTATAACTCAAGTTGAGAAGCGTAATTTTTAGTCAAATTTATTGGCAAGAACTATCAAAACTGCTCATAAAAAAGCCGACTTGTTTCTAAGTCGGTTTTTTGTGGTTTTTCAGGAGGATGAAAAATTTTTAACTATATGAAAAACAAAGATATTTTAAAAAGAATTTCGTATAACGCCCATTATGTTAAATAGACTCAAAAATAGTGGAAGTTTTGCGATAGTTACTCTATTGATTAGCATTCCAAGCTTTTAATAAACGCCAAATATTTTGATCTACAGCTTTCCAATCTTTTAATGATTCATAAGGCATTCTCCATTCAATATTCACGTTAGGATAGAGAGGTGTTTCAGATTTTGTGGTTATTACGATTTGGTCTGTAAGATTACGATTAATTGTCATTAAAAATTCAGAATGGTATGGATCTGATGCATGACCTAAACAATGATAAGAAATATCAGAATCCAAATTTATTGAATAGCATTCTAAATCAAATTTTTTAAATGAATCTTCATATTTTACAAATTTATGTGATGTTAAATAGTTTATCCATTCTCTTGGTGTTCGTTTATATTTAAAAGATATGGGATCAAGTGTACTGAAATTTTGTAGATGCACTTTTACTTGATCTTGATAACTCCTATCATAAAAGTTATTAATTTTTATATTCTTAGCATTATTCAAAAGTAGATTAAATTGCATAGGCTTTTGAAAATCGGCAACGTTCTCAATTTTATCATCGTCATTTAGTATTTCTACTGTAGGAATGAAGTTAATAGGAAACTGCCCAAGAAAAGGGTTACTTAAAACTATGCCTTGCTCAATATTCTTTTTACCACCTACAACTGTTTTTATAATTAAATCCGATGAAATCCCCCAAGTCACTAAATCCCCTGATTTTGATATATCTTTATAATATTCAATATCCGATTTTTCTGATAAAGATTTAGACCTAGGTTCTGAAGAGTCAGTACATCCACATATAGCAGTAAAATGTATTAAAATAATAAAAGTTCTGATGGCATTCATAATGAAAGTCTTCTATTTATTAAATTTCCCTAAAATTAACATAATACACGTTATACGAAGTCAAAAAATGGGAGCTAAGCTCCCATTTTTAATGCATTTTTTAAATAAGACTAGGATGTGCATCTAAGATTCGAATCAATGTTGCTGCTGGTCCTGCTGGATAGCGTCGGCCTTGTTCCCAGTTTTGCAGAGTACGATGGCTAATGTGGAGACGTGCTGCAAATTCGCTTTGACTTAAACCAGTTTTTTCTCGCACTTCCTTAATATCTGGTAATTCAAGTTCGGTCGTTCGACTAGCTTGGATCTCTTTGCGCTTGATTGCTCCTGCTTCTTTAATCGAAGCAACTAAGTCATCAAATAAGTTGTTATCCATGAAATTGCTCCTTCACGAGTTGGCGCAGAATGGCGGTTTCTTTATCCGTTAGATTATCTTTTACAGATTTTGGATAAGCCACCAAGAAAAAGATTTGATCATCCTCATTTACCCAATTAACTTAGACCAGTGTTGATCAGTCAACATTGTACGAGGCATAGCGAGGAGTAGATTTGGTTTAGCGATTAAATTCTACTTCCTCGCTATTTTTTGCACAGTAAATGTCAACAGCCCCTAGTTATTTTTGTCAACTTAAGTGTTTTTACGTTGTTGATTTAAAAACAGAAGATATGGGATCAAAAATACAAAGATTAATGCAGGTATAATGGTAAAAAAGATCAGATACCACACATAGCGTTGATTGGTTTTATATAAATGAACATGATAATCAATCCCTCGATAAAAGTCGGGTGATTTGATTTTGAAGATCAAATATCTATATTTCAATGGATATTTCAAATCATCAATATATTGAATATCAAAATCTTGATCCATCATATAACCATATTGGCATTTATCTTTTAAGATTAGATCACAAACAGGGGTTGCCTCTATATCAGCATTATTAACATCCATTACCGGGAAAACACCAGTTCCTGAAAACCTATTTAAATTAGCTTTTACCCCCCCCTTCATAATCACTTTTGCTTGTTTGAGTTCACTGACATAACCCTCTATATCCAAAAAAAGAATAGCGACCTTTTTATTTAAACCTGTTGCCATAGCGACTACCACGACAGTCATCACACCAACTTTGATATGCTCCCATAGCAGCTTTTTCTTTTGTACTTTAAGCTCTTCAATCGGGGTCGTCGCATAAAAATGACCTAACCAAAAACCAAAAAATAAAGTACTGCTAAAGAACCAAATGGTTAACCATTTCATGCCATCAAAATTGGCATCGGCAAAAACCCAGTACAGCATCCCACAGGCGTAAAAAATAATAGCCGTAAGCGCTAGTGTGTAACGGTTAATGTTAAAAGCATTCATAAATTACGATTATCCTTAAAATTTATTTGAGCAATTTTTTTGGTCGCACTTTCTCAACTTCATTAAACAAACTAAAAGTCTGATTCACATAATTCACAACACCTGAGATTTGATCCATGTAACTCATTAATTCAGGTGTTTTCTCTGCTTGAATTAGTTTTATCGTGCGTGATGGATCAAAACCATCGAATTGACAATAAAATAAAGGTTCACCCCGTTTTAAAATCAAATCTTTAGAAGTGTCATGCCATTCAAATGCCCACATCAATGGTCGAGGCCAAATATGAATCGGAAAACGCCCACCAAAGATTGTGCCTGGTAGCGGATTTTTACGGTAATGCCCAAAGGCGGGATATTAAAAATTAAGTTTGGCTAAAATTAACATAATACACCTTATACGAAATGCTTTCTTTTATTTCATATAAATCATAGTCTTATCGTAAAGCAAAAAGCCCAACTCAGCTGAGTTGGGCTTTTTTATGGATTCTTCACGTTCCACGCTTAATATTTGAGCGATGTTCCACGGTTTTGATTAGATCAGATAAATAGTCATTCCTGTAATTGCTTTTCTTTTGGGCGTTCTTTTAGTTCTTTCTGAAAGGCTCGTTGATCCATAATACTGGCAATGATCATGATGGGAATACCAATAAATAGAAAGCCAATGCCTTGTAGGATCTCTTTCAGTTTTTTCATACGTAATGCTCCTTGGAGAGCTTAGTCTTCATTGAATACCGCACTCAGTACTCGGCCAAATAAGCTACGTTTTTTGTGTTGTGGCACTGCCACATTTTGCAACGTAGCATGCTGTAGCGTTTGGGTGTGGTATGCCGTAGTTTCTTGCTGTGGCACTGCTACATTTTCTGCAATATTTAATTCATTATTCTTTTTGTTATCAGTGTCTTGTTGTGTTGTCGCATGCTGTGGCATCTTGGTGTCGCATGCCGTAGCATCTTGGTGTGGTGCTGCTGTGGCAGGTGCAACACTTTTCAGCTCAATGAGTGTTTGCATACGGTCAATTTGTTGCATTAACCGTTCTTCACGTTCTTGGTATTTTTTGACTTCATTTTCTAAATGGGCAATAAGTTTTTTTGTAGATTCATCACCTTCTTGCTTAGATGATTCAATTTTTTGAGATGTTTGCTCAGGTTCTCCAAAGCATCGTATGACCTCTGCTAGATCGAATTGTCCATCACTGGAGCGTGATAAACGTCCATTACGTACAGCTCTGTAAATGGTTGATCTATCCACATGAAATTTTTTAGATACTTCACTTAGTGATAACTTAGCCATTTACGGTGTCCTTTTTATTTGATGGCATGTATCCCACTTTTTTTAGGTATGGGTATAGCTCTTTGAATTGAGCGGGATCTTGTAGCATCTCAGCAATACGTACAGCAAACTGTTGGTAGCTTTCTGTTCCTTGTGAATAGCGACCCATTTCAGGGAGTTCTGAAAGTTTATTTGCAAACATATGCCGTTGAGCATCGGTCATCTTTGAAAAAAGCTCCAAAGTGTTCGGATCTCTTTCTATTGATGGGCTATCCTTCTTCTTCTGTTTAAAGGTAAAAGAAAATCCTGAAATAGAGCGGCCTTTTTTATGTTGTTGATAAGTTGCTTTAATATCTGTTTTTTCATTAATGTCATTAATAGCTAGATCAAGAACTCTTTTTTTAAAATCGCTCATTAATTTGTATTGATCTTCTTCGACTCCAAGCTGCGCACGAAAATCTTCTAAATTAATAATAGGAGTTTTTCCTGTACTTCTCCATTGAATCAATAATTCATAGAGTCTGCTTGAATACACACTTTTCAAGTTGGCTGTTTGGCTTAAAAGATATTGAGTAAAGAATTCTTTTACTCCATTGAT